>SUWS01000045.1 GCA_015061365.1 Lentimicrobiaceae bacterium
AATGGGTTAAATATGTCAAGAACAACTTGATGCAGATTGCGCCTAACTATACCATGAAGAGAATGCTCGACGATTATTTCGCACAATATTATAACAAGTTGATTGAGAGAACCGACTTCATGCGTGAAAACCGCTATCAGAAAGCATTCGAGATTGCGGCATGGAAGAAGAAAGTCGAAGCCAACTGGGATAAGATTGAAGTCGAGTCTATCAAGATTCCAGATTCAAGTCTTCGTTCCTTGACATTCGGTGATGTCATCATCGCTGAGATAAACTTGAAGACACCAGGATTGGATAGGGGAGACGTCGGCGTTGAGATAGTCTTCGGCGGTAAGGATAAGAACGGCAACGACAAGGTTATGCAGGTTGAACAATTACAATTGGTTGACGCTGGCGAAGGTTGGGCAAGATATTACATCAACCTTCCTTTGAACAAAGCCGGTATCTTCGACTACACCTTCAGAATCTATCCAACCAACGACTTGTTGCCACACAGACAAGATTTCGCTTTAGTGAAATGGATTTAATTCAATTAACAATTGACAATGTACAATTAACAGTTGTATAAAATAATTAAGGGGCGTGAGTGATCAGAATTGCGTCCCTTATTTTATTTACTTACAATTAAATGAATAGTTACTTCTTGCTGCTGAGTTCCTTGATTTTAGCTTTCATCTCGGAACTCTTCACATCGTGGACTCTTCCGTTTTTTATTATCCTGATGCTTCCAGTCTCTTCGGAGACGACGATGGCGATACAGTCGCTGTTTTCTGTTATTCCGATGCCGGCTCTGTGACGAAGTCCGTAACTACCAGGAAGATTTATGTTCTGCGTGATAGGAAGTATGCAGCGTGCGGCTTCTATCTTATTGTTGGCTATGACCATGGCACCGTCGTGTAACGGACTGTTCTTGAAAAATATGTTTTCTATCAAAGGCTTGCTTATGATAGCGTTGATGCTGACTCCGGTCTCGACTATCTCATTCAGATTGTTTTCCTGTACGAGCAATATCAAAGCTCCGACTTTATCTTGCGACATCGTGGCGCAGGCATCGCAAATAGGATTCAAGTCGATGTCTGTTTCTTCTTTGTAACGGAATCCTAATCCGGCGATTACATTCTTGAACGATTCGGCAATTTTCGTGTTACCGATGCCGAGAAGGAAACGTCGTATCTCCGGCTGGAAAATGATAATCAAGGCAATGAAACCAACGTTGACGAAAGCACCGAGAATATAACCTAACAACTCCATATTTAACGCGGTGACGATCTTCAAGCCAATGATGATGGCGACTATTCCCGAAAATATCTTGATGGCGGCGGTGCCTTTCACTAAATAGTATAATCCATAAAACATCAAGCCAACTAACAATATATCAATGATGTCCCAAATCCTTATCTGTATAAAAGCACTTATCATAAGCTCAGTCATATCGTAAAAATGTTTTCAAGAATAATTTTTTCAAAGATAGTAAAAAGTCAACAGACAACTGTCAACGGACGACAGATTTTTTTATTATGAATTATGAATTCTTCTTATATTTCCTGAAGTAATGTTACGGCTTCTACAGCTTCTTTTACGTCGTGGACCCTTAAGATGTTGGCACCGTTTAAAAGTGCTACAGTATTTAACACTGTAGTCCCGTTTAAAGCATCCTTCGGCGTTGTCTTCAATGTTTTATATATCATTGACTTGCGGGAGATGCCTATTAATATAGGTAGGCCTTTGATCCTGTATTCATTAATATTTTTTAATAATCTGAAATTATCTTTCATGCTTTTGTTAAATCCGATACCTGGGTCTAAGATCACTTGCGCATTGCCGTATTTACTTAATGTGTCGGTCTGTCTCTCGAAAAATGATTTCACTTCAAAGCACACATCGTTCTTTATTATCTCAGAATGCAGATTTTCAATACTGTTTCCGCTGTGCATCATAATATAAGGTATTTCATTTTTGCCGATATAAGGAAGCATCTCGCAATCGAAGGTTCCGCCCGATATGTCGTTGACGATGTGAGCTCCATGTTCTATAGCTTTCATCGCTACATCCTTACGGAATGTGTCGATGGATATTATCGCTTCAGGAAAAGTTTTTTTTATCTCGATGAGATGGGGTAGGAGACGTTCATTTTCTTCTTCGGCACTGATTATCTCCATTCCGGGACGTGAAGAGAATGCGCCAATGTCAATGATGTCGGCTCCTTCGTCGAGCATCTTACCGCAATGTCTTAAAACGTCGTCGGTGCTGTTGTTAGAACCTCCGTCATAAAAAGAGTCGGGCGTGAGGTTTAGAATTCCCATTATCAGTGGTCTTTTAAGATCTGAGAATCTGAGAATCTGAGAATCTGAAAATTTATATTCTTCAGAAAAAAAATGCTCTCTATTGTTCGTTTCCATAATGAAAAATGCTTATCTTTACATTCTTAAAATATTGATAGTTTTGTTGATAACGATAAAACTATTTCATTACAAAAATAAAAAAATATTATAATGAAAGATACACAAAATCAATTTAAAAAGGTCATTGAACAATGTACTGAGATATTTACCAAGAAGATGATGGATTACGGTGTGGCGTGGCGTATCATGAGAACACCATCCGTTACTGACCAAATTTTTATTAAAGCTAACAGAATCAGAAGTCTTCAGACAAAGGCAGAACGTCTCGTCAATGAAGGTATAGAACCTGAGTTCATAGGAATCATAAATTATTCTGCGATGGCAATCATTCAGTTACGTCTCGGCGTTGTCGACAAGCCAGACCTTGAGCCGGAGAAAGCATCTCAGCTGTATTCGGGCGTGCTTCAGGAGGCTTTCGATTTGATGCAATGTAAAAACCACGATTACGATGAGGCTTGGAGAAGTATGCGCGTCAGTTCGATGACGGATTTGATTTTGATGAAACTCTTAAGAATTAAGGAGATTGAAGATCATGACGGAAAGACGATAATATCTGAAGGATTGGATGCCAACTATTTCGATATCATTAATTATGCAGTTTTCTGCATGATTTTATTGACAGAACAAAACGAAAAATAATATATGAGAAAAGACTACACTAAATCTGGATTTCTTTCTTTTGCCTTTACGATATGGGCTTTGATATGCGCCGTCTTTGTGGGATTCTTCCCGAATTTCTCATGGATAATGCTGATAGCAATATTGATCCCGATAGTCGGAGCATTGTTATTTAGCGGCTATTACAACAAATCTGGTTTGACTTTATGCCGTATTTTAGTAGGTGCCTTGTTTATTTTCAGCAGCTTTACCAAAGGCGTCGACCCGCTCGGGACAAAATACAAGATGCTCGACTATTTCATCGCATATAATATAGAATGGCTTAATGGTTTCGCCTTGACATTATCGGTGTTCATGATTATGGCGGAGTTTATCGTAGGATTCTGTCTGATGTTCAATCTCCTGCCTCGTCTCGCGACATTAGGAGCAACTTTGCTTATGCTTTTCTTCACGACAACAACTTTCTTCGACGCTCTTTATAATCTCGTCCCTGAATGCGGATGTTTCGGAACAGCGATAAAGATGAGCAACTGGCAGACTTTCTTCAAAAACCTGATAATACTTGCCGTACTTATTCCTCTGATATTTAACAATAAGTCGCTTGTAAATAAAAGGGTTACTATATTAGGACAAACATTATTTACATTTTTATTCATTGGACTCTTCGTGTGGTTCGAGATTTATAACGTACGTCATCTTCCTGTTGTCGATTTCATGGACTGGAAAGTAGGTCGCGATATGAAACCCGCTGAAAATCCAGAGCCAGCCGAGATCTATCTTACATTCAAAAATATAGAGACAGGCGATACCGAAGAATATCTCTCTCCTAATTATCCGTGGAACGATTCCGTTTGGATGTCGCAATGGGAGTTCGTCTCGCAACGTCAGAAAGGCGGAACGCAGTCGCTCGGATTTTCAATCTTGAATGAAGAAGGCGACGATTATACTCACCTGCTTTTCGAAACAGAGAAATTATTCGTATTCGTAGCTCCTTATCTTAATGAATTGACGGAAGAAGACTTTGATGAATGCAAGAGAATTTATGACTTCGCTAACGAAAATGGATTTAGCTATTTATGGATTACTTCAGTAAATCCGGAATATGTTTGTGAACTACAGGACAAATATTATATGTTCGATGAAGTATATTACGGCGACGAACTCGAACTGAAATCAATGGTGCGTTCCAATCCAGGACTTATCCTCATGGATAATGGAGTAATCATTGATAAATGGAGCAAGATAGATTTCCCAACGGAAATAGATTTAATTAACAATTAACAATTGACAATTGACAATGGAAGGTGGTGTTTTATATAGAGTCACACGTCCGTGTGATATAAAGATAGATTTGCAAAAAGTCTGTTGTCTGTTGTCTGTTGTCTGTTGACTTTGAAATAATGACTTCTTACATCATCAGGAAAATATTATATGGTTTGGCGGTTCTCTGGGGTGTTGTGACCTTGGTGTTCTTCCTTTTTAATATAGTTCCAGGCGATCCTGTGAGGATGATGTTAGGTCAGCGTGCCGACGAAGCAGACGTGCAGGCGATAAGAGAAGAACTCGGCTTGAATCAAAGCGTGTTTAAACAATATACAGATTATCTTAATGATTTGTTGCCGCTTTCGTTTTATAGAAATTCTGTCAGTAAGGACGCGGCAAGCCACGTCCGTACAATATCGCAAAACGATTATAGCAGATTCAAACGTCACTGCGTAATGGCAACGATAGGCGATGTCGACATTGTTTTGAAGATACCTTACTTAAGATATTCCTATCAGAGCAAAAGATCGGTTGGGACGATATTATCGGAAGCTTTCCCTAACACTCTGATATTGGCTTTTGTAGCGATTGCTTTCGCCTTGATAGTGGGAGTGTTCATCGGAGTGTTGTCGGCTGTCGTGAATACTGACTTTGTCAATAAGTTCACGTTGTTTGTCACTACGATAGGAATGTCGTTGCCATCGTTCTTTGCCGCGATATTGGTGGCGTGGCTTTTCGGTTATGTGTGGGAGTCGTTCACTGGGTTGAGCATGACGGGTAATCTTTATTCGGTCGACGATTATGGCAATGGCTCTTATTTGGATATTAAGAATTTGATTTTGCCAGCATTCACCTTAGGATTGCGTCCGTTGGCGGTCGTGGTGGAACTTACGAGAACATCGTTATTGGAAGCACTGTCGATGGATTATATACGTACGGCGAGAGCAAAGGGATTGAAACGTTGGCGTGTCGTGACCGTTCATGCCTTGAGAAACGCCATGACACCAGTCGTCACTGCGATATCGGGGTGGTTCGCCTCTTTGTTGGCTGGCGCGGTCTTCGTGGAATATGTATTCGACTGGAAAGGAATTGGCGTAATCATCGTCGATGCTCTCGATACCTTCGATTTTCCTGTTATAATGGGAGCAGTGCTTCTTATAGGATTTATGTTAATAATTATTAACGTTATCGTTGATATTATCTACGGTATTTTAGATCCGAGAGTTAGAGTATATTAAGAATTTTAGAATTTTTGGAACTTCTTTTTTATGATTTGATTTTTTGAGAGTTTCGTGGTTGTGAAAATATATGTTCATGCGTAAAAAAAATCAATGAATCGTTCTATGTTTATAAAATTATTTTTTTAAATTTGCGGGAATCATTGTGCGCTAAGCATTAAAAATTAAGAATTAAATAAAATATTGAATATGAGAAGAAAAATAGTTGCAGGAAATTGGAAGATGAATCTCGATTTCCAAGAAGCTCAAGACCTCTTAGAAGGTGTTGCTAACCTTTGTGAAGATCAACAACCAGATTGTGATATAATTGTTTGTCCTCCTTATTTATATTTGGAACTCGCAACAGATATGGCGGACGAATTCCAATATTTTTATGTGGGTGCGCAAAACGTAAACGAGAATGAATCTGGCGCATATACTGGCGAGGTCTCTGCCAAGATGCTTGATTCTATAGGTACGAACTTCTGCATAGTAGGTCATAGTGAAAGAAGAAAGTATTTTAACGAAGATAATGCTGTTCTTGCCGCTAAGATTAAGAAATTATTGGAATATCAGATAGTTCCTATATATTGTGTCGGTGAAGTTCTTGAAGAGAGAGAAGCAGGAACTCATTTCGACGTCATCAGAAAACAAGTTGAAGAAGGACTCTTCCACTTAGATGTCGCTGATATGGAGAATATCGTCATAGCCTACGAGCCTGTATGGGCTATCGGAACTGGCAAGACAGCGACTCCGCAGCAAGCTGAAGAGGTACATAAGTTTATCCGTAATCTTATTTGTGAGAAATATGGCGAAGACGTTGCTGAGCAGTTACGTATCCTCTACGGCGGCAGCTGCAACGCAAAGAACGCTTCCGACTTGTTCGCACAACCTGATATTGACGGCGGTCTGATAGGCGGTGCATCGCTGAAAGCCGAAGATTTCGTAAGTATCGCAGTGCAGGCTTCTAAATGATAGGCTATGAATTATTACGCTTGTTCGTTTTCTAATCCAGATAATGAAGTCCTTAAAGATATGTTCATGGAACTGCTCGGAACAATAGGTTTCGACAGTTTCATGGATACGGAAGACGGATTTGAGGCTTATTGCCAAGAGCCGACTTTAGATGAAACAGAACTCGACGAGATCTTGCGAATGGAACAGTTCGCGAATGTCAGCTTACTGAAAAAAGAGCTTATACCAGACCAGGATTGGAACGCCACATGGGAGGCTTCCTACGATCCGGTCATCATCAATGAGTTGTGTAGGATAAGAGCTCCTTTCCATAAGGTGGAAGGAACTTATAAATATGATCTCATCATAGAACCTAAAATGTCGTTCGGAACAGCCCATCATGAGACGACATCACAAATCATAGAGCTAATGCTTCAATCAGAATTCTCAGGTCTCAACGTCCTGGACATGGGATCTGGAACGGGAGTGCTCGCCATCTTGGCTAAGAAACTCGGTTCCGCAATGACGGTGGCAATAGACAATGACGAGTGGGCATACCGTAACGCCCTCGATAACATACGTCTCAACGACGAAAACGAAATCGTTGTGGAACTCGGTGACGCCACTTCCTTAAACGACAGACAATTCGATGTCATCCTCGCTAACATCAACAGAAACATACTTCTCAGAGATATGAAAGAGTATGTGAAAAGTCTCGTTGAAAACGGCAGGATTTTCTTCAGCGGATTTTATGAGGAAGATCTCGTACTCATCACTAAGGAAGCGGAGCACCTCGGATTGAAGTATGTGAATCATGTGACAAAAAATAATTGGACTGCAGCAGTCTTTGTGAAATAATTATGTGGTTACCTATACTTATAACAATATTAACGGCTTACGTTTTAGGATCTATTCCGAGTTCGGTGTGGATCGGAAAATTGTTCTTCGGTGTCGATGTCAGAGAACATGGTTCCGGCAATGCTGGCACTACAAATACTATCAGAACATTAGGATATAAAGCAGGTATTCCAGTCTTTATTATTGACGCGTTGAAAGGATGGTTTGCGGTCTTTATGTCGAAGGTGATATTAGGTTGTTTTCCTGAGATGATGATGCCCGACTTTATTGAGATTGTTGCCGCGGCAGCAGTGGTTGTAGGACATATCTTCCCGGTATTCGCCGGATTCAGAGGCGGTAAGGGCGTCGCTACATTATTAGGCGTCGGATTCGGATTGATACCAATTCCTGCTTTGATAGCCCTCGGAATCTTCACGATAGTGTTGTTGACTTTCGGCTACGTCTCACTCGCAAGCATCACCGCGACAGTGACATTGCCTTTCGTGACATATTTCTTCGTGATGCCGCAATCACCTTTATTATTAATATTGACGATTGCCGTCGCTATATTTGTCCCTATCACGCATAAGGAAAATATCAAACGTCTGAAGAACGGAACGGAGAACAGATTCATCAAGAGAAAAAATAAAAAATAAACATATTTCTGAACTTGGGATTGTATCTTTTTTGTAACTTTACAACCCTAAAAAATTCGATAATTATGAAATTCATACTTTCAAGTTTAAAATTACTAAAAGCTGTACAATCGCTTAGCGGTGTTATAAATTCTAATAATACCCTGCCTATATTAGACGACTTCTTGTTCAACATCTCAGAGAACGAGTTGAAGATTACTGCCTCCGATTTGGAGACGACGATGATGGTGACAATTCAGCCTGATATGGTTGAAGGTACTGGTGAGGTGACGATACCAGCTCGTTTGCTTATCGATATTCTGAAAAACTTCCCTGATATTCCTGTCTCTTTCAATATTGACGAAACTACTTTGGCGATAGAGATTACCACAGGTGAAGGTCGTTATAAGATGGTTGGTCATAAGAGTGACGAGTTCCCGCAACTGCCAGTGTTGAAGGAATCGATGTCGTGTGAGATACCTGCCGACGTTTTGGTGTGCGGCTTCGAAAAGACTGTGTTCGCAACGGGTAACGACGAGATACGTCCGGTGATGACAGGTGTGTTTATGGAGATGACAAACGAAGGGTTGAACTTCGTGGCTACTGATGCGCATAAGCTCGTTCGTTACAGAAGATTAGACATCAAGACAGAAGTGCCAGCTTCTTTCATCATTCCGAAAAAACCTCTCAACCAGTTAAAGAACGCCTTGTCGAGTAAGGCTGATGAAATGGTTAATGTGGAATTTAACAAGACAAACGCCTCGTTCTCGATGCCGGGACTTAAGTTGGTATGTCGTCTCATCGACGGTAAATATCCTAATTATAATGCTGTTATTCCTCAATCGAATCCTAACAAATTGACTATCGACCGTCAGTTGTTGTTGTCGGCGATACGTCGTGTGGCTATCTTCTCAAGCAAAGCGACGCACCAGATTCGTTTTAAAATAGCTGGACAAGAACTTACGTTGACGGCAGAAGATAACGATTACTACAACGAAGCAAAGGAACGTCTTACCTGTAACTATCAAGGTGAAGATATGGAGATAGGATTTAATTCACGTTTCTTCCAGGAGATGTTAGGAAATCTCAGTCAGACGGAAGTTTTGTTGGAGATGTCGGCACCTAACAGAGCTGGTCTCATTATTCCTGTCGACAACCAGAATGCCGACGAAGACATCTTGATGCTTCTGATGCCAGTGATGTTGGGATAATAAATAAAAAAAAGGAATCCGGTTGGATTCCTTTTTTATTTAAGGTTGTTTCTTATTATTCACCTTTAGCTTCTTGAGCTTCCATTTTCTCTTTCAATTCTGCGAAAACGTCCAAGTCACCTAAGGTAGTGCGTTCAACATTGTCGTTGATTTGTTTAACAACGCGTTTTGTTGATTTAGCAGCCTTTTCTTTGTTTTCTGTTTCAACTTCGCGTTCTACAGCGATCTTGTCTTCCCAAATACGTGAGTGTGAGAGGATGATCTTCTTGTTTTCTTTTGAGAACTCGATAACTTTGAAGTCGATAGTTTCTTCCATCTTAGCTGTTGTGCCGTCTTCTTTCTTGAGGTGACGGTTAGGGCAGAAGCCTTCAACGCCGTATGGCAATGAAACTACAACGCCTTTATCGCTTGTGCTGATGATAGTACCTTGTTGAATTGAACCGATGGTGAAGATGCTTTCGAATACATCCCATGGATTTTCTTCAAGTTGTTTGTGGCCTAAGCTGAGGCGGCGGTTTTCTTCATCGATGTCGAGGACTACAACATCCATTGTGTCGCCGATCTTTGTGAATTCAGCAGGATGTTTGATTTTCTTTGACCAGCTGAGGTCTGAGATGTGGATCAAACCATCGACGCCTTCTTCTAATTCTACGAAGATACCGAAGTTAGTGAAGTTACGTACTGTAGCTGTTTGTTTTGAACCTACAGCATAACGTTCTTTGATGTTTGCCCATGGATCTGGGATGAGTTGCTTCATACCCAAAGACATCTTGCGTTCTTCGCGGTCTAATGTCAAGACCTTAGCTTGTACGTCGTCACCGATCTTCAAGAAGTCTTGAGCTGTGCGTAAGTGTTGTGACCATGACATTTCAGAGACGTGGATCAAACCTTCTACGCCAGGAGCGATTTCGATGAATGCGCCGTAGTCAGCGATAACGACAACTTTACCATTAACAACGTCACCTACATTGAGGTTAGGATCTAAAGCGTCCCATGGGTGAGGTGTGAGTTGTTTCAAGCCGAGAGCGATACGTTTCTTGTTGTCGTCGAAGTCGAGGATAACGACTTTGATTTGTTCGTCCAATTTCACGATTTCTTCTGGGTGGTTGATACGTCCCCATGAGAGGTCTGTGATGTGGATCAAGCCGTCAACGCCACCGAGGTCGATGAATACACCGTATGAAGTGATGTTCTTCACGATGCCTTCGAGAACCTGACCTTTTTCAAGTTTACCGATGATTTCCATCTTTTGTTGTTCGATTTCGTCTTCGATAAGAGCTTTGTGTGAAACAACGACGTTCTTGTATTCTTGGTTGATCTTAACAACTTTGAATTCCATGATGCTGTCAACGAATACGTCATAATCGCGGATAGGTTTGACATCGATCTGTGAACCTGGCAAGAATGCTTCGATGCCGAATACGTCGACGATCAAGCCACCTTTTGTACGGCTCTTGACATAACCTTGTACGATTTCTTGTTTGTCGTAAGCTTCATTGACGCGATCCCATGATTTCAAGATACGAGCTTTCTTGTGTGATAAAATTAATTGGCCGTTAACGCCTTCTTGGTTTTCAACGTAGACTTCGATCTTGTCACCAACTTTTAAGTTAGGATTGTGACGGAATTCTGCTACTGGAATAACACCATCTGATTTGAATCCGATGTTGACAACAACTTCGCGTGATGTCTTACCAACAACTGTACCTTCAACAACTTCATGGTCAGCGATCTGACTCATTGTCTTTTCGTACATCGCTTCTAATTGCAAACGTTCTTCTGACTTGTAGTTGTCAAACTTTTTGTGACTGCTGCTCCAATCGAAGTTAGCGTCTGGAGTTGGTTTTACTCTTACTTTTTTTTCTGCTTTTTCAACAACGTTTTCGTTGATGATGTTTTGATTTTCGCTCATTATAATAATGATATTTAATTGTACTCAATAACCACTTCGATAAATTATCAAGGATTGTTAAACTAATCTGCTGTTTTAAGTTATTGATTTATATTTATAAAGTCAATCTCGAAGTGAACTTAAAAACGAGTGCAAAAGTAATGATTTATTTTTGAAAAAACAAGAGGTTTTTTTTCTGAACTTTGAACCTTGAACTTTGAACAGTTCAACAGCCTTAGTTCAGAAGCTTTAGTTCAACAGCCTTAGTTCAAAGTTCAAAGTTCAAAAAAAATCCGTTGACTGTTGTCCGTTGTCCGTTGACTTTTGTTATCTTTGCAAATCAAAATTATGCGTTATGTTTCTAAAACTTCATTCAGAGAATCCTAATCCTCGTTACATTAAGATGATAATCGAGTGTTTGGAAAATGATGGCGTTATAATATTTCCGACAGACACAATTTATGCTATCGGTTGTAGCGTGAATAGCACGAAGGCACTTGATCGTATTGCGCGTATAAAAGGTGTCAAGAAGGAGAAGGCAAATTTCTCTTTCATATTCCATGATCTTAGTATGCTGTCGGAATTTACGAGACCTATTAATAACGATGTGTTCAAGATGATGAAACGTAATCTTCCTGGCGCGTTCACTTTTATCGTGGAAGCAAACAACAATGTTCCGAAACTTTTCAAGAATAATAAAAAAACTATCGGTATTCGTATTCCAGATCAGCCGATAATTACTAATATTGTCCGTGAACTTGGTTCTCCTATTATCACAACTTCTATCATCGATGAAGATGAAATTTCGGGTTTTATGACCGATCCTGAGGAGATAAATGATGCGTATAGAGACAAAGTTGACATAATTATTGACGGAGGTTTTGGTAATAAAGAAGAAAGTACCATTGTTGATTGTACAGATAATGAGATAGTTGTATTGCGAGAAGGTAAGGGGATTTTAGAATAAAAATATTTTTTTAATTTTTTTTGCAAAAATGTTGCAGATATTGAAAAATGTTGTACCTTTGCACTCGCAAACAAGAGGATGACTCGCTAGCTCAGTAGGTAGAGCATCACACTTTTAATGTGGGGGTCCTGAGTTCGAGCCTCAGGCGGGTCACCAAAGAATAAGGGTTTCGAGAGAAGCCCTTTTTTTTATTGTAGCCCCTCCGCGTTAGGGATTGGAGCGGCATCCTTTGCGAGCTTATAACGGGAGCTTAAGATCGAGACGAAGACAATGCGAGCAAAGATATAGCGGAAAGCCCGACGGCGATAGCCGGAACGCCCAAAGTTAATTCATAATTTATAATGCATAATTCATAATTGAAAACTGAAAATCTGAGAAATTAAGAAAGTGTTGAATAAGTTTGTCGTGAATTTCTGAATCGTATGCAAAAGTCATTCAATATAAAAGGTCGCCAGATAAATTGCGAGATAGTCCGCTCGCAAAGGAGAACCGTAGCTATCTGCGTTCATCCCGACAAGAGTGTCGAGCTGAAAGTGCCTTTATTTTATAATGTAGACGAAGTGGAACCTTTTCTCGTCAAACATCATAGATGGATATTCAATCGCCTAGACGCTCCTGAAAAGAAAAGTCGTGAGCCTAAGAAATATGTCGATGGCGAACTTCATTATTTTCTTGGAAAACAATATCCGATAAAAATAATAATCTCTCCAGAAAATACTGTTGTATTTCAGGATGATACTATAATGGTTTATGCAAAATATGATCTGCCTGAGTTGATAGAAGTTCTATTAGAAAAATGGTATTTCACTCAAGCTCGTGCTGTTTTTCAGAAAATCTCAATTCCATTGACGAAGCAGATGACTAAATATAATGTCGCTCCTAAATCATTCACGATAAAGAAGATGAAGACACGATGGGGAAGTTGTTCGTCGAAAGGAAGTGTTAATTTAAATTTAGATTTGATAAAGCTTCCTGAAGGTTGTATCAAAGCTGTGATTTTGCACGAACTCTGTCATCTTGTCCACATGAATCATTCGAAGGAATTCTATGCCTTGATGACAGCTGAGATGCCCGACTGGAAAGTGTGGGATAAACAATTGAAATTTCTATAGGGGATTTTTATGACAATATCGTTTTATCATATTTTAGGAATTGTCTTGTCGATCATCTTGATAGAAGTTGTCGGTATTATGTCGTCCAAGAAAGTCAAGACAGCAGCCGATTTTTCCCACGCTGGAGGTAAGGCTGGGACTTGGGTTGTATGCGGAACCATCATGGGCACATTGATAGGCGGACAATCGACGGTTGGAACGGCGCAGTTGGCTTTCACTTACGGTATATCCGCCTGGTGGTTTACGCTTGGAGCCGCGCTCGGATGTGTCGTACTTGCAATAGGTTACGTTGTTCCGTTGAGAAGAAGCGGATGTACGACATTGTTGGAGGTCGTTTCTAAGGAATATGGCAAGAAGGCGGAAGTCTTAGGTTCAGTGTTATGTTCGTTGGGGATGTTTGTAAGTGTTGTCGCGCAGATTCTTTCAGCCTCGGCGTTGTTGATGACGCTCTTTCCGATGAGGTTTTACATGGCTGCCGCGACTTCGTGTCTCATAATGATGATTTATGTCGTTTTCGGAGGATTGTGGAGCGCGGGGATAGGCGGCGTGGTGAAACTTATTTTATTATGCGTATCCACACTCGCGGGCGGAATCATTGTACTTACTTTGACAGATGGTTATCATGGACTTATGACTTCAATTGAGGAGTTGATCGGCGCACTTGTAGAGACACAGGGAGGTGTGTCTCATGAAAATATAAATGATCGCTACAACAATCTCTTGGCGCGAGGTGCGGCAAAAGACATAGGTTCGTGTCTTTCTGTGATTCTCGGTGTGCTTGCTACGCAGAGTTACGCACAAGGGATATGGGCGGCAAAGACAGATAGTGTAGCTCGTAAAGGAGCTATGATATCAGCTGTTCTTACAATTCCTATTGGAGCTGCCTGCGTTCTTATCGGACTTTATATGAGAGGACATTATGTTACCGTTGAGGAATTGGATGTTATGACTGCTGCCGGAAGATCTCTGCTGGGAGAGATTGGTGTCATGGCGACGACGGCACAGGCGTTTCCTGTTTTCATAACGCATCGTATGCCTGAGTTTCTTGGCGGAATAGTTCTTGGCACGTTGCTGATTACAATCATAATAGGCGGTTCCGGTCTCACGCTTGGCGCGTCGACGATTTTAGTGCGTGACGTTTTCATGAAGATAAATCCTACATTAAGTGAGTCGTCAAAGAATCTTATAATATCACGACTTACAATAGTGGGAATATTGTTGATGTCGGTAATAGTGGCCGCCACGTTCTCTGGATCATTCATCAACGACTTAGGATTTTTATCTATGGGATTACGTGCTACAGCGGTGTTCCTTCCATTGACGTTGGCCTTGTTTTTTTCAAAGAGATTTAAATACCAATGGATTGTAGTCTCTATCATTGCGGGAACTGCGGCACTCGTTGTCTCGCAATTCATACAACTTCCAGTAGACGGAATCTTCGTGGGGTTGGCAGTGGCTGCGATTTGTTGTCTGTTAGGGTTGTGTAGAATTTGAGAATTTGAGAATCTGAGAAACTGAAAATCTGAGAAGTTAGTGGATTTAGAGATCTCATTTCTGTGTCTTTTTCAGAATTTTTATAGAACTCACCAATATTCATTATTTAAAAGAAAGAGCCGCAAGGCTCTTTCTTTATCATGCATTATGCATTATGCATTATGAATTAATTAAGTCCATGTTTCTTTAAGAACGGTTCGTTGCTTGGTTCTTGTCCGCGGAACTTCTTGTATTGAACCATGCCTTCGTCGTTGCCGCATTCCTGCAAGCAGTGTTGTCTGAACTTGGCTGCCAACTCAGGGTTGAACAAGTCGCCCGATTCTTTGAAGTAGTTGAAAGCGTCGGAGTCTAAGACTGCTGCCCAATAATAGACGTAATAACCAGCCGAGTAACCGCCTGAGAAGATATGAGCGTAATATGTGCTTCTATAGCGAGGATATATCTCGTCAATCAAGCCGATTTCTTTCATCTTAGCTTTTTCGAATTCTGCTGCGTTGAAGTCGTCGCCTATTTCTTTCAGCTTATGATATTCCATGTCTAATATAGCTGCTGCCAAGAACTCTGTAGTTTCAAAACCTTGGTTGAAGAGACCGCTGTTTTCCAATTTGTTGATAATTGTTTCTGGAATGACTTCTCCAGTCTGCCAATGTTTTGCATACATACGTAAGACCTCTGGATCGCCGGCCCAGTTTTCCATCACCTGAGAAGGAAGTTCCACATAGTCGCGAGGCACGTTGCCGCAGGTTCTGCTGTATTTGCCGTCGGAGAACAAGGCGTGTAAGCCGTGACCGAATTCATGCCATAATGTTTCTGTTTCGTCCCAGCTCAATAGGGCAGGAGTGTTGCCTGTTGGAGGTGTGAAGTTTAACACTAATGATACTAACGGAGTTATCTTGTTGCCTTCGATGTCGTAGCCAGCTTCGCGGAAACTTGTGCACCATGCGCCGCCGCCCTTGCTGTCGCGTGGGAAGTAGTCGATGTAGATGATGCCGAGATGTGAGCCGTCTTTTTCTTTCACTTCCCAAGTCTCAACGCCGTCGAAATAAACAGGGATGTCGTTGCGTGATTCGAAAGTGATGCCGTATAATTTGTTAGCGACCATAAACATGCCGTCGCGGACGTTGTCTAATGAGAGGTAAGGCTTCAGTTCGTTTTCGTCGAAGTCATATTTTGCTTTGCGCAACTTCTCTGCGTAATACCATCAGTCCCATGATTCAACTTTGGTGTCTTTAGCGATTTCTTGTAATTCTTTTAATTCTTTCTTGGCGACTTTCACGGCAGGTTCGAATAACTCTGCGAGGAATTTGTCGACTGTAGGAACGTCTTTTGCCATATTAGCTTCGAGTACGTATGAAGCGTAATCTTCATAGCCTAAGAGTTTAGCTTTCTGAAGACGTAACTTCGACATCTCTTCGATTAATTCTTTGTTGTCGTTAGTGTTGTCGTTATTACCGCGCATCACGTAGCCCATGTAAATCTTCTCGCGAAGATCACGGTTGTCGGCATATTGAAGGAAAGGAATGAGACTTGGTTTTGAGAGTGTGAACACCCATTTGCCTTCCATGCCGTCTTTCTTGGCTTGTTCGGCGGCAGCATCGATGCTCGACTGTGGGAGGCCGCTCAAGTCTTTTTCGTTGTCGATGACGAGTTTGAAAGCTGCGTTTTCTGCGAGGAGGTTGTTGCCGAATTGGAGGCTAAGCAACGATAATTTTTCATTAATGGATTTTAAGGTTTCTTTGTCAGCGTCGTTCAGACCTGCGCCGCTACGGATGAAGTCGTTGTAATATTTTTCAGTGACGCGGATCTGCTGGTCGTCTAAGTTCATGTTGTGACGGTTGTCATAGACATATTTTATCTTCTCGAAGAGGAGAGGGTTCATTGAGATTTCGTCGCCGTGAGCCGACATCTTAGGCATGATCTCGGCTGCTATGTTCTGCATCTCGTCGCTTGAGAGACATTCGGTCAGGTTGAAGAACACACCGCCTACTTTGTCTAAAAGCTCTCCCGATTTGTCGTAAGCCAAGATTGTGTTTTGAAAATCAGGCACGGCTCTGTTCTTGATGATGACGTCAATTTCGGCCTTCTGTTGTTTCATGCCTTCTTCAAAAGCAGGGATGTAATGTTCGTTCTTGATCTTGTCGAAAGCCGGTGTTTCGAAAGGAGTTCCGTAGTCGGAGAAGAAAGGGTTGTTCTCCGCAGCAGGTTTCTCGTTGTTGGTGCATGAAGCCAATGTCATGATGCTTAATGCAATTACGCTTAAAAATTTTCTGTCCATAATATTAATAATGTATTAATGATTTCAATGATTGCAAATTTAATGATAAAAATTAGATATTATCAATACTATTTTTATTTGTGATAAAATCTTTTAATCCCATGGTTATAATACCATTTTCGTCTTTTCTTGTTAGGATGTCATCTTTAACAACTATTATTTTACGAAATGAATCGTTGATGTTGTTTAGTGGGCGTTTCTCTTGTTGTTCTTTTTCGAGAGATGATGTGGAATATGCAGACTGAATATATATACGTTCAGCTCCTTTGTTGCATACAAAGTCTATCTCAATTTGTTTACGAATGTATTTGCCGTTGATTTGTCGCTCGTTTATTTCAACAATGCCAATATCAATAGAATATCCCCTATATCGGAGCTCATTGTAAATGGCATTTTCCATTAAATGAGTTTCTTCAAATTGACGAAAATTTAATCTGGAATTGCGTAAACCTAAGTCTGTGAAATAATATTTTTGTTGGGTTGAAATGTATTTGCGTCCTTTAACATCATATCGATCAGACCTTTCAATAAGGAATGCGTCTTCCAAACATTCTAAATAATGGTTGATGGTATTTACAGAAATTGATAAATTTATTTCGCTTTTGTATGTGTTTTCAAGTTTTCTAAGATTTGTAAGGGAACCAATTCCAGAAGAAATGATGTTTAATAATTGTTCAAATGCGTACTCTCCATGGATGTTATTTCTTTCCAGAATGTCTTTTAAATAAACCTCTTTGAATAAATTTTTTAGATATTCATCTTTTTCTTCGTGAGTTTTTAGAAGTGCGCAATAAGGTAAACCTCCGTATGTGATATATTCATTCCAAGCTCTTTCGAATGATGTATCTTGTTTTGTTTGATAAAATTCATTAAATGATAGAGGTCTTAAATATAATTCATCACCGCGTCCGCGAAATGTAGTAATTATATCCTTCGATAAAAATTTTGAGTTGGATCCTGTTACATAAGTATCTAAATTATCAATCAATAGACATGAATTTAAAACATCTTCGAATTCAGGCATTAATTGTATTTCATCGATTAATAAATAATATTGCTTTTTGTCTTTTATTTTGTCGATGATGTGTTTTAAACATCTATCGGGATCTCTCAAATCTTTGTTTAAACGGTTTTCTAATTGAATTTCTATAATCTGTGATGATGTTATACCTGATTCAGTCAAATGATTCTTGAATATGTTAAACAGAAGATATGATTTGCCGCATCTTCTGACTCCCGTGATGATTTTTATTCTCTTATTATGTTTATGAGAGATAAGTCGGTCTAAATATTTCTTGCGAGGTATATTCATGATTAATACATTTGGCGAACAAAATTGCGATTATTGCAAAAAAGTTCAATGCAAAGATAATAAATAATCAAAAGAAAATAGACTGTATTTTGAATTTTTTATTAACAATCTTTATTAGTAAAAAATATTTAACACAGTGTATTTAATGTTGTTGCCTTTATACTCTCAACTCTTATTATGATTACTGAAGCCGTTGGTCTTAAAATGACGCTAACTTATTATTTTTTTTTAAAAATCTCTTGACAATCTAAAAATTAATCATATATTTGCAATATCAAAATGATATTAAAATAAATGTTTAAAAATCTTAAAATTTAAAGTTATGGAAACAAAAGAAAAAGAATTTAAAGGTGTGGTAATTAACGGTTTTGTCGCATTGTTCGCTATCATAGCATTGATGGCTCTGAGCATTTATATGCATGTTCATTTTATAAATGTTGATAATATTGTAGGAAAAGTTGTTACCATTGTAGCGGCTTTTGTTTTCTTCATATTTTTATTTGGATTCAGAAAACAGGAACCTAATGAGGCGATGGTGATGTTGTTCTTCGGCAACTATCGCGGCACTTTCAAGAAGACTGGTTTTTATTGGGTGAACTTTTTGTTATCATCAAAACGTGTCTCTCTCCGTGCTCGTAACCTCAACGTCGATCCAATCAAGGTTAACGACAAAACTGGTAACCCTATATTAATAGGTCAGATTCTGGTGTGGAAGCTGAAAGATACTTATAAAGCGATGTTTGAAATCGACTCTCAGACTATGGCTGGTGGCACTAACGGTCAGGTTGGCGTTACTGTCTCCGGAAGAATGAAGGCTTTTGAGAGTTTCGTACGCGTACAAAGTGACGCCGCTTTGAGAGAGGTCGCTGGCATGTTCGCTTACGATGACAATGACGATACAAAATCTAACGAACTTACTTTACGTTCGGGCGGAAGTGAGATAAACGAGATTTTGTTAAAGAAACTTAACGACAGACTTGAAATGTCGGGATTGGAAGTTGTGGAAGCAAGAATTAATTATTTGGCTTATTCTCCTGAAATCGCTGCTGTTATGTTGCGTCGTCAGCAGGCTGCCGCTATCATCGCTGCTCGTGAGAAAATCGTGGAAGGCGCTGTCTCTATGGTGAAGATGGCTCTCGAAAAACTCAGCGAGGAAGAAATCGTGGAACTCGACAACGAAAAGAAAGCCGCTATGGTAAGTAATCTCTTAGTCGTTCTCTGCGCCGACGAATCAGCACAACCTGTGGTAAATACGGGAACACTTTATCAATAATTGAAAGTTGAAAATTGAAAGTTGAAAATTAGGCTTTGAGCAATGAGCGGTGAGCGGTGAGCAGTGGGCAAAGGCTCAAAGCTCACGGCTCACAGCTCAAAGCAAAAAAAATGGACAAAAACTGTTGACTGTTGACAGTTGTCTGTTGACTAAAAAAATAAAATTATGTCAGTAACATTTATAGTATTAGGATTTGTTTTGGCTTTTCTTGTGGTGAGTTTTTTGCAAGAAAGAGTTTATGTCTATGACGATGGAATAAAGATCAAGGATTTGATGTATCCATTGTGGATACAAAACGATACGATTATCTCTATCTCGTTGGTTGACAGACTTCCACTGTTGGTATACAAAACTAATGGCGGAGGTCTCGGTCGCATTCAAAAAGGTTATTATACCATCAAGAGAGACGGTGAGCATTCTGAAATCGCTACGCTTTATATCAGAAATAGAAATGCCAGCGCGATAGAAATAAGGACGGTGAAAGGCTTGATTTACATAAATCGAAAAAATAATGAACAGACACAAAATCTTTTTGATGAGATAAAGAATAACGTTAAGATTCTTAAAGAAAGCGAATTGAATTATGAGGCGAAACGTCCGAGAACTTACAGAAGCGTTTTTATCATTGCTGTTTTCATCGCTGCTTTGATAGCGTATCCTATCTTCTTTGCTAACTACGGTAATGAAATCATTGTCGATGATAATAAGATAGAAATCAAAGGCGACTACTCGATGGATATACCTTTTGATGATATTGACACGGTTCTGCTCGTTGAAAGTCTTCCTGATATTACACTTAGAACCAACGGCATCTCTACGAAGAAAGTCAATATCGGAAACTTCAGAATGGCTGACGGAAATAAATGTCGTCTCTATGTCAATAATTCGATACCTATGTTTATTGAGATAAGATGTCAACAGTCAACAGACAACGGACAACGGTCATTAATTTTTATTAATAAGAAAACCGTCGAGGAAACGAAGATGTTATTTAACGAAATTTCTGATTTGAAATATTAATTTGCTACGAGCTATGAGCCATGAGCATTGGGCATTTTCGATTGCTCTTGGCTCGCAGCCCATAGCTCAAAGCTTTAAAAAATATGAAAACTGCAATAAAATATTCGATAATAGTCTGTGTGGTAAGCTGGGTTTATGCTGCCATCATGATTTTCGGTGTCGGGATTAAAAATCCTGCTGACAATCCGATGATGTACACTATCTTCGCATCGTCTTATATGTTGCTGCCATTGATTTGCGCTGTAGGGACGCGGCTCGCCACGTCCAGAAATATGGGGACGCAGCAAGCCACGTCCGTACGACAATTATTACGTTTCAAGATAAAACCATCTTGGTTAGTAGCGTGGATACTTCCTGTTGTGATAGTGTTGCTTACGATATTTGTAAATTCACTTTTGCCTAATTGTGAGTTTAACACCGATATGTCTGCTTTGATTCCGGCAGATCAAGTTCCAGAAGAACAGAGAGAAATGCTGAATATGATGATGACTCCAGCATTTATGATTGTCACGACGATAATAAGCGGACTTTTTGCCGGCGCAACGATAAACGCGCTTTTCGCTTTCGGTGAGGAATACGGCTGGCGTAACTATCTCGTTGCTGCCTTGAAAGAGAAGAGGTTTGTCTTTGCGGCAATATTCATCGGCATCGTTTGGGGAATATGGCATTTCCCATTGATATTGCTTGGTCATAATTATCCGCAGCATTCTGTGGCAGGTGTCTTTATGATGGTGATATTCTGCGTGTTGCTCTCTTTCATTGAGACATATTTCGTGCTTAAGGCAAAATCCGTTTATCCTGCCGCTATCTTTCATGGAACGATAAACGCCGTTGCTGGATTGAATGTCATATTAATAAAAGGAGGCAACGACTTGATTAATGGTGCTGCGGGCTTATCTGGATTTATCGTGATGGCAATTACAATTTTCGTGATCTATCTTTTCGATAAATATGTCTGTAAAGACAATATCTTTACTAAAACGATAGGGGAGGTCTTAGATAATGGCGAAAGATAAAGATAACTCAACCAAGAATTTCGCTTTGCGTCTCGATGCCAAGACTATGGAAGCCGTCGAGAAATGGGCAGCCGATGAGTTCCGTTCCGTCAACGGACAGATACAGTGGATTATTAATGAGGCGTTGAAGAAGAATAAACGGCTTTAATAATTGAAAGTTGAAAGCTGAAGTACAATTTTTTTAGTTTAAAGTTTAAGGTTTAAAGTTTAAAGTAGTTTTAAAGTTGAGAGTTTTAAGTTTTAAAGTTTATAGTAGTTCAAAGTTCAAAGTTCAAAGTTCAAGGTTCAAAGCTCAAAGTTCAAGGTTCAAGGTTCAAAGCTCAAAGCTCAAAGTTCAAAGTTCAAAGTGTATAATAAATTCCAACCTTAAGCTTTAAACCTTAAACCTTAAACTAAATTTTAAACTCTAAAACAGCACCATCGTATGTTTCTCGCCGTCGAAGTAGAATGCCATGACGTGTGTCTTGCCGTCTATTCTGCACAAGCCGCTGACTTCTAACTGATAGGAATTGTAAACACTTGGTATCAGTAATGTTTTCTTCAGCTTGCCTTTCTTGTCATATACTTTTTTGAAATAGCAGCCGTCTTCCAAAGATAAGGTGTAAAGGTTCTTTGAATCAATCTCCACGTCTAAGACATAATTCTTGAAGTCGTCTTGGAATTGTAGAAAATATTCTTCTGTTCCTAACAAAGTACTGTCGATTTCGAAGTCGCTTAAACGTACATCAAAGACCTTCGTTTTATAGAGAGGTTCTTTCAGATTCTCATAGTCATAAACCAAGACCTCTCCCGAGTTGCCGTCCGACACGGCGATAATATTTCCGAATGTCGATATTCTCGGATATACGTATGTCCAACCTACATTCAAATCCATATTGATTTGTCCGAGCTTGCCTATACTTCCGACAACGGCGTTTTCCTTCTCATCATATATAGAGAATAAAAGAGGATTCTCATACGACTTTTTATCAAACGACATGCTCGAAATATCATAATCCATCAATGTGATGAAGAAATACTTTTCTAATTCAGACGAATAATGAAAATTCTCATGGGAGATATGTTGAGTATGATTATTGTTAAACTCCATTGGTATTAATTTTCTGTCTTCGTCATCATTTAAATTTTGAGAAATGATAGCCGGTTTATTGTAATATGCGATTGAACGTTTTGATTCGTTTTCATAGAATATTTTGGGAAGTGATACTGAAAACAATATGGTTTCGGTATCTTTCATTAATGAAGTAAGACACATTGCGATAATAGAACCTCTCTCCTTAGATTTTAAATAATATTCTCTGTCAATCTCTTCAGAGACATAAAGCATTTCCTCTGTTTCATTTGGTTTGAATTTTTCTATGAAACTTATATTTTCGTATTTTTCATCAAAAGAATAAAGATAAATTGTATTATCCAATTCATCTGCAAATGATAAAAAGCCATTGCTGATGTCAGGAAAATCTACGCTTGAAATCAAAGCATCTTCTTCCAATGGAATAGTCATTTCTTTGAAAGCCTTGGCTTTCTTGTATGATTCGTTTTCGCAATCTGATGTTGAATGGTCATAATTAATCTTCTCACTCCATACTTCCCCATAGAAAGGCATAGGTTCAGTGTGATTTACCAAAGCATTGATGAAATCGGGACTTATTGTGGTCCAATCACCGCCTGTGAGGAGACGAC
>SUWS01000106.1 GCA_015061365.1 Lentimicrobiaceae bacterium
TAATGATACTTTCTTATTTTTCCTTCTCTTACTATAATCTCCTGACTTCGTCACTCTATTTTTAGTAAAAATACAAGTTTCAGATAAACAATAGTTTAACGTTCATGCGTTACCTATTTTGGGTGACGCGGTTGTTTTTTTACTATTTTTGTAATTGTAATACGAAATAATCATGATAACATTTAAAGAATATCGAAAACAAACTAAAAAGACATCAAATTATCTTTTGAAAGTTTGTGGTGTAATATTTTCCGTATGTTTTTGCGCCATATATTTATTGACAGATTCATCGTCAGATTCCTTACCAAAGAATATCCTATATTATATAATTTGTATACTAATGGGAAATCTTTTTGCAGTATTTATATGGATAGTAGCTATTTACACATCTTTCAAAGTTACGAAACGTGCATATCAAATCATAGAAAATCTCCCCAAAGACATTGTTGATTCATATAGAATTTCATTGTTGTTTGAGAACATAGATAATAAGAATCATTATCCTGAATGCAAGGTTGTTGGTGAGAAAGATAAGTTTATGTTTCTTCTGCGTCGTAACGGGACACAAATGTTTTTTACTTTGTGGAGCAATCCAAGTACTATTTTGAATAAGAAATATGAATTAGACAGGAAATACAGAAGAGATCATATTGAATTGACAGGTTATGGTTTTATGGAAACTTCAAAAAGAAAGAGCTGGCACAACATAACTAAAACAGATTTTGACAATCGTCTGCAACGACTTATCGAAATAACGCAAACAGAGAATCCAGACTCAGAGAAGTCGTCGCATTAATGATCACGTGGTAAAATTATTTGATTTTTGCTGTTTATGTGAGAAATAATAGTATTTTTGCATTCGCAAAAAATGCGTAATTACGCAAAAATAACTAACATTATGATTGTCGAACGTAATACTTATCTTCAAAAATTATTATCAAAACGCCATAATGGCATGATAAAAGTTCTTACTGGAATGCGCAGATGCGGCAAGTCTTTCCTACTGTTTAATTTGTTTGCTGAATATCTTAAAGAAGAGGGAATAGATGATAGTCATATTATAAAGGTCAATTTGGAAGACAGGCGTAATAAGAACCTTCGCAATCCGGACAAGTTGTTAGAACATATTGACTCATTGATGACCGACAATAATATGTATTATATTCTGCTTGATGAAGTGCAGATGGTCAATGAATTTGAAGATGTCCTTAACAGTTATCTGCATGTTCAAAACGCAGATGTGTATGTAACTGGCTCGAATGCAAAATTCTTATCGAAGGATGTGATTACTGAATTCAGGGGACGAGGCGATGAAATCAGGATTCATCCTTTCTCATTTAAAGAATATTGCGATTCGCAACATAATGTAAAAGACAGGGAACAACTGCTTGAAAGATTTATGCTTTACGGAGGATTGCCTCAGGTTGTTTTAATGAAAAATGATGAGGAGCGCGAAGATTATTTACGCAATTTGTTCACTCATACATACCTTAAGGATATTAAAGAAAGGAATTCCATACAAAACGATGATGATTTAGAGGAACTTGTCAATATATTGGCATCTTCTATAGGAGGCTTAACAAATCCATTGAAAATACACAACACCTTCAAAAGCATAAAACAAAACTGCATATCTAGAGATACCATCAAAAGTTATCTGGATTATATGCAGGATGCTTTTCTTACAGAGCGTTCTCTTCGCTACGATATCAAAGGAAGAAAGTATATCGATACTCCTTCAAAATATTATTTTGAGGATTTAGGTTTGCGAAATGCGAGGCTGAATTTTCGTCAGTCAGAAAAGACCCATCTCATGGAAAATCTTATTTATAACGAATTACGTTTAAGAGGTTTTGCTGTGGATGTCGGTCAGGTTACTATAAACACAAAAAACGCTGATGGAAAAAGTGAACGCAAACACTTGGAAGTTGATTTTGTATGTAACAAAGGTTATGAAAGAATTTATATACAATCAGCTTTTGCTTTGTTAACAGAAGAGAAACGAGAGCAAGAATTTAATTCATTAAGGCGAATTAAAGATAATTTTCAAAAAATAGTTATTATGGGAGGACTTCAACCAACTTATAAAAACAACGACGGTATATTAATACTTAATATTTATGATTTTCTTATGAATGATAATATCATGTAAACAGAATATAACATTTAGTTGAATGTAATATTTCTTTTTGAGAACTTGTTCGCTACTATTACATTATTTTACTATTTTTGCGTATGAAAGAGGAGATTATAGAAGAATATAAAAGAAGCTATAATAGCTAAGGTGAATAGAATTAAAGTAATTCTTGCTGAATGCAACTTGAACAATAGGAGAAGTTTAATTAATTTATAAAAGACATGTGCAATAAAGATTCAGGCTACGTTTACATATTGACCAACCCGAGCTTTCGCGAGGATTGGGTGAAAATTGGCAAAAGTTATCGTCCTGTAGATGTGCGAAGTAAGGAACTTGACAATACGGCAGTTCCTCTGCCATTCGAGATTTATGCGACATTAAAGACATCTAAGTTCGATAAGGTTGAGAAGCAGATTCATAAGCAGATTGACCGCTTGACGGATTTGCGCATTCGTCAAAATCGTGAATTCTTCAATATCGCTCCTTCTGTAGCTCTTGACATAATGCGCGACATTGCCGACTTGCTTGAAGACGCCGAATTGGCTGTGTATGTTGACGGTAAACCTGTCATCAGCAAGAGTAAGGAAGAAGACAAGAAGATAGAAGCAGATAGCAGAGCGAATGGATGCAAAGCACAGAAGCCAGCATTCAAGTTCCACATGATTGGTCTAAAAGTTGGTGATACCGTTGTCTTCGATGAACTGAACCTATCTGTCACCGTAGCATCAGATGATAAGGTGGAATACCAAGGTCGTCTTTGGTCACTATCTGCTTTCACTCGTGAGTTTTTACCAGAAGATAAACAAAATAATTCAGGAGCTTACCAAGGACCTAAATACTTTAGTTACAATGGCAAGACGTTGAGCGAATTGAGGAAAGAGTACGACATTTGATAAACTTCTATCTTGATAAAAGAATATTCCCTAAGGGAAATACGAGTAAACAGAAACCCCTCGCAGAACTTTTTCCGTGAGGGGTTACTTTTAATATAATTAGTTGTTTGACCTTGCAGGATTACTTCACCTCTTCGAAATCTACGTCAGTGACGTCGTCATTGCCGTTGCCAGTGTTTTGTCCTGGGTTTGGACCTTGTTGTGGTCCGCCTTGTGCTCCGGCGTTCTTGTACATCTCTTCTGATGCCTTCTGCCAGATGGCGTTCATCTCTGCCATAGCTGCGTCGATGCCAGCGATGTCTTGCGACTGATGTGCTGTCTTCAATTTGCCAAGTGCGCCTTCGATTTCTGCTTTCTTGTCGGCTGGCAACTTATCGCCGTATTCCTTCATCTGTTTCTCTGTCTGGAATATCATTGAGTCAGCAGCGTTCAATTTGTCAACGCGTTCACGTTCTTTCTTGTCGGCATCGGCGTTAGCTTCAGCTTCAGCTTTCATTCTCTTGATTTCGTCTTCACTCAATCCTGATGAAGCTTCGATTCTGATGCTTTGTGACTTGCCTGTAGCCTTGTCTTTTGCAGAAACGTTCAAGATACCGTTTGAGTCGATATCGAATGTTACTTCAATTTGTGGCACTCCACGTGGCGCTGGTGGAATGTTATCCAAGTGGAACTTGCCGATGGTCTTATTCTGATTTGCCATTGGACGTTCGCCTTGTAACACATGGATTTCTACGCCTGGCTGATTATCGACAGCTGTTGAGAATGTCTCTGACTTGCGTGTAGGAATTGTGGTGTTAGCTTCGATGAGTTTTGTCATCACGCCGCCGAGTGTCTCGA
>SUWS01000107.1 GCA_015061365.1 Lentimicrobiaceae bacterium
TTCATTCCTTCATACAGCAAAGGTAATAAAAACTGATGTGATTTTGATAAGCTCTCGGAACATATATACCTTTCTATGATATATTTTCCACTCACTTATTTTCACACTGCAAACTTAGAGTCTCTACCAAAATTTTCAATTTTCAACTTTCAACTTTCAATTTTCAATTCGATTGAGACGCACCAATTACATATTATTTATTTTTCAATGGTGTAATGTGTCACTTCTCTACCAAAATTTTCAATTTTCAATTTTCAATTCGATTGAGACGCACCAATTACTTATTGTTTATTCTCAAAGGTGTAATGTGTCACGTCTCTACCAAAATTTTCAATTTTCAACTTTCAACTTTCAACTTTCAACACCAACACCTTATCGATTCTCGCGGCGTCCATATCCATAATCTCGAAGGTGAAGTCGTGCCATTTTATCTTCTGACCTTCTTTCGGAATCTCTTCCAAAATATCTATTATCAAGCCGCTGATAGTGTTGAAGCTGATGTCTTCATCGAACAAATCTTCTTTATCGAAGTAAGCAAGAAAATCATAGAATGAATAACGACCATCGACGATATAGGAACCGTCATCTCTTTTGATAATATCAGCGAGTTCATCTTCTTCGAGCATCTCTCCCACTATAGCCTCCATAATATCTTTCAAAGAAACGATACCGACAACACAACCGAACTCATCAGTGATGAGTGCCGACTTTATCCTCTCTTTCTTAAAATGTTCCAAAGCCTTGTTGACACTCATATTCTCAGGAAGATAATAGGCTTTAGTAACGATTTTTTCCAAAGAGAAATCGTTTCTCTGAACGGCGAGGAAAAGTGCTTTAAGATGAACGAAACCGATTATATTATCCAATCTTTTAGAGATCACAGGATAAGTATTGTAAAGTTTATCGCCAATTTTCTCTTTCAAGGTGTCTTTAGAATCGTGAATATCGAGCGTAATGATTTCCGAGCGATGTGTCATGATGGAAGAAATCTTTCTGTCGCCGAGGTCAAAGACGCGTTCCACAATATCATGTTCCGTCTCATCGAGTTCGCCATCGTCTAACGACTCTTTCATCATCGCCTTGATTTCAGCTTCTGTCACAGGACTGTCTTTAGTCTTATCCAAGCCTAACAACTTCGAGATAAAAGAAGAACTCTTTGCCAAGATCCACACCAAAGGATAAGCCACCTTCGACATAAACATCATCGGTCGCGCGATGAACTTAGCTATACTTTCAGCCTTCGCCATGCCGAGACGTTTCGGAACGAGTTCGCCGACGACGAGAGTCAAATATGTAACCAATATCACGATGAGAGCTTTAGAAAGTGCATAGGCGTATGGAGACAGGAATGTGATTTTCTCGACATATACTGCGAGGTCGGCGGCAAAAGCCTCACCGGAGAAAAGACCCGTGAGGATACCTATTAATGTTATTCCTATCTGTAATGTTGAAAAGAAATTATCAGGATTATCGGCGAGTTCGAGGGCAGCCTTGGCTTTTTTGCTGCCATTTTTAGCATCGGTTTCTAATTTGGTCTTACGCGCAGAGACAACAGCCATCTCCGACATGGATAGGAATCCATTGATAATGATAAGGATTAATACTATAAAAAATTCCATTTACAAACTATTGTTAATTTTTTAACACTCAACGAAACTTATTGTTTTTTATTGCAAAAACAAGACAAAAATAAACAAAAATCAGATGATTTACAACGCAAGTAATTAATTAATCTATTAATTAATAATTAATCTATAACTCATTGAATGTTAATAATTTTTAACGCAAAAATACTTGACAAACATTGATTTATGTTATATCTTTGCAAAGTAATTTTTAATACCAAAATGTTATGGCAAGACCTATTAAAGAAACTCCGATACTTTATGGAGAAGATGCTCGGAGATTTGAAGAAAGAATGAAAGAAAAACGTCAAGAGGACCCTGAAAAGAGAGAACGACGCCTCAGAAATTATGAGATGATAATGAAGATCTTTGAAGGATAGTATTATGGATGTTTTTCAAATCGGTAGTTATGGTACTTTTAAAGTACGGAAATTACGAAAAGACGAAAAGGTAAAGTCGTTCGATTGCGGAGACGATGAATTGAACGACTTCCTTTTGAATGAGGCTGCTCCTTATAGAAAATATTTATTAGCTGTCACATACGTGTTTGAAAATGTCGAGACTAAAGAAATCGTTGGTTATTTCAGTTTAGCTAACGACAAAATCTCACTGACTGATTTTGTAAACAAGACAGAATTTAACCGTTTCAGAAAACAGCGTTTTGTAAATAAGAAACGTATTAAAAGTTATCCTGCTGTAAAAATTTGTCGCTTAGGTGTCAGTGAATCTTTCCACGGAAAGGGTATCGGTACAATCCTGCTCGATTTTATCAAGTCTTATTTTATAATCGAAAACAAAACAGGATGTCGTTTTATTACTGTCGATGCTTACTCAAACGCTATTCCTTTTTACCATAACAATGATTTTCAATATTTAAGAAAAGAGGAAGATGATATTACAACAAGACTACTCTATTATGATCTGAACGATATAGCGTGATAAAACAAGCTGCATTAATAGCATGGAATCAAAATAAATCATATATTTGCGGTACTTATATAACCAATGTGCAGTCGCTCAACAGCTATATTATACTTAAGGGAACTTCTATAAATTCCCCGTTCAAATAATTATTAACAATTACAGTAAAAACTTGTATAGCAATCAATGAACAAAAGACATCTCCTGACTTTCGCAGCCTTACTTTGGGGAATCCCCGGAGTCATAATATCAGTCAAAGGAATCTCCGCCTACACGCAAATCTCTTCCAATGAGTTGTGGTATCTTCTCATCATCACAGCCTTGGTCCTCTGCGGATTTTATTTCATGTTCAGAAAAATCGTCAATAAATATTCAGAGAGGATCCTATCCTTGAAAGGAAAGATAAATCTGTTACACACTTTTCCTGTCAAAGGCTGGGTGCTGTTAGTCTTTATGATGTCGCTCGGCATCTTGCTGAAGAACATCCCCAATATCCCTTTGGAATTCATCGCCTCATTTTATTCCGGACTCGGTCCAATACTCGTCGTCTCGGCAGTGAGATTCTTGTCCGCAAAATAACACGAAAAAAGTTATCCACTAATAGTCGCGAAATGACACGAATGATTTTGAGGCTCAGCGTATCACGATGACCTGTACGAACATTAAACCATCCATTGTCAACTGTCAATTGTTAATTGTAAACTGTTAACTGTCAACTTTCAACTTTAAAACTACTCTAAACTATTAACTTTAAACTCTAAACTTTAAAAGGAGGGCGTTCCGGCTATCGCCGTCGGGCTTTCCGCTATATCTTTTTCCGCTGCGCTACAAAAGGATGCCGCTTCAATCCCTAACGCATTAGAGGCTACCAAGAAAATAAATCCGTGCAATCCTTTATTATCTGAAGGGGACTTCTATAAATTGCTTTTCGAAAGATTTATGAATTTATATTTGAGAAGATTTTTGTTTTTCTCGAAAGAGCATAGCGAGCTATGTGATTGAAAGAAAGACGAAAAGATTCCAATATAAAACATAAATCTCGAAAAAGTTTATCTTGTATTAAACAAAAATATTTGATACGTGGAATTTATAGATGTCCCCTGAATATATTCAACAAAGTGTTTTTTAACGAAATCATAAAATTTGTGTTTTTAGCGTGATCCTTTGGTGTTCTATATTTTATTACTTCAGAACATTCTGCTTTAAGATCTAATTTCGCCGCTTCCT
>SUWS01000108.1 GCA_015061365.1 Lentimicrobiaceae bacterium
ATAAGAAATTGCATGCTTCAGACTCTGTCGCATTTCCGAAAACAGTCAAATTCTGATTTATATTATTACAATCTGAACTATATACATACCACAATAATCCACCATAATTCTTGCCAATACTTTTCACTTTTTTTATATGATATGATATGTCATTTTTAACCAACACATCTATTCTATACGGTTTTTTGTCAAAAAGATAATATGGTGATTTTATGGTGATATTTTTCTTTTCCTCTTTTGTAAGAGAACTTTTTAGTAAGTTTGATAAATCTTTGAGGTTTAATGAGCGAGCGAAATTGTAATTTATGCCTGTCTCATTCAAATCCATTTTCTTACCATTCCTATGGTATGGAGGTATATCTTGAGTTTTGATAAATATCATCGGTTCATCACGCCTAATGCTTTTTCTATATTTCCTTTTAAACGATGATTTAATTTTATAATGAACCTCAATTATTGTATAATTTTCGTCTGATTTATATGGATAAAAAGCAACTTCATACAAATCCTCATATATAGAATTAAGTTTTTCTGAAACTTCAGTTTCTGACAACAATACAATATCTTTGGCAAGATCATCACACTTATATGTGTATGGATTTATCCTTCTTAAGAAATATTTACAATTATCATTAAACTGATTAACATAAATACTACGAGAAAATTCTAAAGTCTGCTTAGTTATTGAATTGATGTCTATCATGGATTGTATTTTTTAGACAAACTATAAATCAAATTTGAATATTCTGAATTTATAATATACTCATTAGCTATAGGCGGGGTCTATTTATTATTAATTTCCCCACATCAGTAGTTTGATATATTTCTTAAAAAACGTTCCCGATAAATGTCATTTACCGAGACACACGTTCTATGGACTTGTTTTTGCCTAATATTTGTACGTTATTTTCCATATTATTTCCTTTCATTTTTCGTTCTGCAAAGTTTATAATTTTATTTCAAAAATCCAAATTTCTTTAAATATTTTTTTATAAAATCGGGGGGGGTAAATCGTTGATTATTAAGTAATTGAATTTTTAAACTAAGGCTTTTGAACTAAAGCTGTTGAACTTTAGTTCAAAGTTCAAAGCTCAAAGTTCAAAGTTCAACGTTCAACGTTCAAGGCTAACAGCTTTTCTCAGATTTTCAGGTTTTCAGATTCAAAAAAAGACGTATCAATTACACATTGTTAATTTTCAATGGTGTAATTGGTACGTCTCTACAGATGACGAATTCTAAAATTTTAGAACTTTAGAACTTTAGAACCAAATTCTAAAATTCCAGAATTCTAAAATTCTAAAGTTCTTTAATCCATTTCCCTTCTTCAACTGTCAATTGTTCATTGTTAACTGTTAACTTCCAGATGTATGTTCCCGAGTTCCATTTAGAGGCGTCTATGCTTGTGACTTCATCTGTAATTATTTGTTGATGAATTATTCTTCCTTGCATATCATAGACTTGAAGTCTGGCGTTACGCAAGCCTGTTCTTATATTCATGACATCGCCGCCCGGATTAGGATAAGCCACAGCGAGATGCAGGTTATTAGCGTGAGCTTCTTCGATGTTGTCAAAACCAAATGCTGAGGCTGGGAATTTAGTCATAAGACTGTAATCTTCAAATATGTCAAGTGAGCCTGATCCATGAACAATAATTACCCCTCCGTCTTTCGTTCTTAAAACGTCATATGCAACTTCTTTCATCCCATTATCGATACCATAATAAAAGGTCGATATAGTATCAAAATTATTGTTAAGATGCTCTATTACAATCCATGAATCTAAATTATCTGATAAACCTTGATACAATTCATATACATAGCACAAAGAATTATCGTCAATCAAATCTACAGCCGATCTGCATGGTTGATCCCATTCGTCAGTTTTCCTGTGAATATAATTTATATTATCGATCCAGTTCGATTCTGCATCTATATCATCATCTAATTCATATAAGCAACAATCTTCATCACCGGAAGGATTGTCAGGACTTCTCATTTGTGACGAAAGATATGTGGTGTTGTGATTACTACGACAAACACTGAAATCTCCTATGGTTTCACCATGATATGGATTGTTAAATTTTACATACCTTGTCCTCAACAAATTAAAGTCTTTGTCATAATACATAGCACGTCCCGCACCTAGATATGAGTTGTTAGGAGCACCGTCTCCCTTTACATAAAAGATGTAACCGTAATCCGTTGAGACAAATTGATCTCCACGAAAATAATTAGTTTTTAATCCTCTGTCATTCGCCGATTCTTCTTCTTCCAAATATCTATTTCCTTTTCCCACATCCACCTTGGCAACTTTCTTAAGCAGCATCTCTCCGTCAAAATTCATCCTGAAGAAGAACAAGGTGTCATTACCCCTTGAAGGATTGTCATAACTTACGGACTTCCAATACGCTCCAACGATGTTGTCATCTTCCTCAAAGGCTGTAAAGAGAAAAATATTTCCGCTGAATCCATTAGGATATATTTCCCACTCTCCACCGTGGTCTTCGTAAGTATCGACGGGCCAGCTGTGTTCATAACATTCTTCCATATTAAGTTGGTCGTCTAACTTCATCAGTACTAATTTTCCATCTGATGGAGGATTTTCATAGTTTTCAAAATGATTGAACGAGCCAGGGGAGTGTTCTGGAGTATATGAAGTTAACAGGTAATAACAATTATTTCTTTCAAATAGATGCACTGAACCTATAGTACAATATCCAGGACGGAAAAAATTATTGCGAGCTAATTCTTCACCTTTTCCAGACAATAAAATAACCGCAGGGGATACTGAATACCAATACTCTTCTACACTAGCTCTTATAAAATGTTTAGCTGATGTCATTAAATTACCATCAGAAGATTCTTTTACAGCAAAATATTGATAATATTCTAAAGGATCTGTTAATAACATCTTATGCTGCCATTCTTGGGAAAAAGTAATGTTTATCCTGCAAAGAAGCAGGATTGATAGAGTTAGTAATAATTTCAATATTTTATTCATAATGTTAAAATTTTAAATTGAACTTCTAATTTTGTTGTGAACCACGAACTGACATCCAATTCTAAAATTCTAAAATTCTAAAGTTCTAAAATTCTAAAGTTCTTTAATCCATTTCCCTTCCTCAACTGTTAATTGTTCATTGTTAACTGTTAACTTCCAGATGTATGTTCCCGAGTTCCATTTAGAGGCGTCTATGCTTGTGACTTCATCTGTAATTATTTGTTGATGGATTATTCTTCCTTGCATATCATAGACCTGCAATGTAGCGTTACGCAAACCTGTTCTTATATTCAAAACATCTCCGCCCGGATTAGGATAGGCGACAGCGAGATGCAGGTTATGAGCGTGAGCTTCTTCGATGTTTTCGAAACCGAAGGCTGTGGCTGGGAATTTGGTGATGCAGCTACTAAAATAATCGATATCCAAAGCAGTTTTATCATGAATAATTATCACACCGTCACTTACTCTCTTTATACAATATACTCTCTCTTGCATTCTATTATCGACACCGTAATAAAAAGTTGAAATCGTATCAAAATTATTGTCAAGATGTTCTATTACAAGATATGAATCTAAATTACCTCCTAAACCTTGATACAACTCGTAAACATAGCACAATGAATTATCGTCTATCAAATCCACTGATGACAAAAAACTTGGTTGATCCCATTCGTCAGTTTTCCTGTGAATATAATTTATATTATCGATCCAGTTCGATTCT
>SUWS01000006.1 GCA_015061365.1 Lentimicrobiaceae bacterium
TTCCTTCATACAGCAAAGGTAATAAAAACTGATGTGATTTTGATAAGCTCTCGGAACATATATACCTTTCTATGATATATTTTCCACTCACTTATTTTCACACTGCAAACTTAGAGTCTCTACGTTTGTTGATCGTAGAGACGTGACACTAATATGGTTGGTAATTCCTTGATACAAAAACGACCTAAACATTTTTCAACCATATTATGGTGCGTCTCAAAATTTTCAGTTTTTCAGTTTCTCAGATTTAAACCTGAAATATCCCAACGCCAACGCTCCGAGAATCAAGAGTCCGTTGCCGAGTGGAGCCGACGATTGATGTCCGTCTAAGCCATGAGCGTAAGGCAACGCCGGCTCTAAACCCCATTCCGTTCTTTTATCATCCACGTTATTATAAGTAAAGAATCCGTCACTTTGGGCATTAAGACTCATCCCGAGACCTAACGCGAATATTATTGTGATTATGTATTTTCTCATTTTATTATTTTTTGTCAACAGTCAACGGTCAACAGTCAACAGTCCTTGGGTATATTTTTTCTGATATATATTGTGGACAAAGTCTGTTGTCCGTTGTCATTTTATAAAATCAACTTCTGTACATTAACTCCATTTTCATCTATTTTCTGAATGATATAAATTCCGGAATCGAATCCGTCTACAAGGACGTGGCAAGCCGCGTCCCTACCTGCCACATCTGTACGGACGTGGCAAGCCGCGTCCCTACCTGCCACACCTGTACGGACGTGGCTTGCTGCGTCCATGCGGAGAACACAACGGCCCAACGCATCATAGATATTAATCTGCGCCTCACCGGAAATATCTGTGATGATTAAATTCTCTCCAGAAACGTACGCAAAATGACTGTCGTCTGTTGTCTGTTGACTGTTGTCCATCTTGATGATAAAACGTTCCGCATTGTCATTTGAATTTGCAATAAATGAATATTCATTTTCCAAAAGAAGATTTATTTTCTCGCCCGTCATCTTATCAAGAAGATAGAGATTTTCATAATCGCCTTTAACATCGAAAGTCAAAGTGTAGGTTCCCATTTCTTTTGCATCGAAGTAAAGAGGAATTTCGTCGATGGCGGTGTTGAAGTTCATGATGCCGTAATTGACGTTTTCTTCTTTAACATAAATATTCGCAAGTCTCTCGTTGAAGTTAACGAGTTTCGGAAATCCCGATTTCACTTCGTCATCAAAACGTATTATGACATTATCGGAACCTTTATCGTTGGAAGCTATGATGTTGATGGAATTAGATTCAGCGCGATATGATCTACGGCTTGCTTTCGTGAATCTGATGTAATTATTTCCTGTCTCGTTTGTCCTTACCATGAAACCTTCGCCTGCCTTTATCGTTCCGTTTTCCTTATAGACATAACCTCCGTTTATAGCATCCAAAGTAGCGAAGCCGTCATATACATTATTAATATCGACATCATTTTCCCAAGTCAAGTCGAATGCGAACGGATTACCGATGAGGTTAAACTGGGCGAGGATATTTTCAGGATAATGGTTTAAATCTATCTGATATGACTCACCTTTTGCAAGACAGTTGAGATTACCTTTAAACTCAGCGACGTTATCTTCATTCTGATATGAAACCAAATAGCCTCTGCCCTTTTCAAATGAGTTCTCATTGACAAACTCAACATCGTCGATAATGAGTTGTTCAGAACCATCTCTTGCATCGTCAGCCAAATAATGATAAAATGCGACATACACATTCTGACCTGAATAGTTACTTAAACCAACACTGAAAGTTTCTGCATTTTCATTATCAATAGAATATTCTCCTAATATCTCTGTAAAATCTTCAACATTCCTATTTGAAGTTGACAATAACACCTTGAAAGTCTCAGGGATTCTGTCGTATGTAACGTATGCTTTAAAACTCAATAACGTGCTTTCGTTTACCATGATTTGAGGTGATACCAAATAGTTATCTGCGTAAACATCTTCTCTGTCATAATAAGAATAAGAAGTCATGAAACCATCCCTGTCATCATATTCCCAATTCAATCCGTCGCCGTCGGCATCAATAAAAGTCCATCCGTTGTTAAAAGGATTTGAGCTGAAGTTATATGTCTTTGTCGTCAACTCCTTAAAGTTCTGCCATTGATATTCATTTGTTCCGTCGTACATATAGAGGTCGTAGTCGCCATCGGCAGGAATGAAGTCTGAGGTATTCACATTCTCCATTGGAGAAGAGATGAACTGCCAACCGGTGTTATCTTCTTCTCCCCAAATTCCAGTCGGCACCTCAATCTCGTTCTTGAAAGTAGCGGCTACACCTTCATTATGATGTATCAATTGTCCGCCCTCTTCAATTATCAAGGCGTTGACATCAGCGTTAGTCAAGGTTTCGTTAACTGTAAGAACGCCACCATTTTTAATAGTGAGTGATTTGGTTTCGTTGATGGATAATGAATAAACTGTTATATTATCGGTTATTAATGCATCGCCGTCAATCGTCACAATACTTTTCTCTGTCGGGACCTTTGAATTTTCCCAGTTGGAAGCATCATTCCATGAGCCGCTGCCAGTGAAAGTCGGATTAGGTTCGGTAAAGATGACGATATATGGATTATTGGCATCTCCAACAATACCGTTGACAGTAAATTCCAATGTTTGCGAACAAACTAATTCCGTCAATGAATTTGTGGAATGATCATAAAATTTAAAGTTAAGTCTCTCACCATCTTCATTGCCATAGATAGTAATGTTATAGATGTATTTATCTGTAACTGTGGAAATACGTGGCAAGGCACAAGCTCTCAACTCATCACCGCAAAATGCTCCAAGTTCTAACATTTCATTTTGTTGTTCAACATCATCAATAAATATTGAAGCTGTCACACTCATGCTGTGTTCAAAGGCATTAGGATTCACCTGCCAATATAATTCTGTCGAGCAGGCGATTCTTGCAATTAAAATTAAACTAATAGTAAATAAAAACTTTCTCATCTGTTGTTAATTTTTATTTAAAAGACATTATTTTATCGTTATCATCATTGCTAAAATACATATAAGCATCGCCAGTTTGCAGAATCTCTAATGAGCCGTCCCAGCCGTAGCCTTCATAATATTTCGCGAACTTTGTCTGTGACTTGATGACATCTCCATCAGCAGGCGTAAAGCCAAAGTCAGTGTCATCAATTGATATTTCTTCATTGTTTGAATAATTTATCCAGTTCCAGCCTTTTTTAATAATAATCTCATATTGATCCATATCCGTCAGGAATCCTCTCAACTCTATATTTATCGGATTTGACATATTAATCATGTAAAAAGTCCTGTTGTCGAACATATCCAAAGAACCGTCCCAAACACCTTGTTCTTCATAATACAAAGTAAACTCTGTCATAGATTTAATTATCTGAGCATTATCTCCCAAGGCTTCTTTCAAGGCATCTAATCCTTCCGTTCCATTTATGTTAAGATTTGTCGAATACCAGTTCCATCCTTGTTTAAGTTCTCTGACATCAGTCGTAAGAAGATCTATTTTCTTGATCTGATTTCCTTCAGAATCCTTATTATTTCCTTTGACATCGCTGAGAATTATGTTCTTGAGCGATACCGTCGCCGTTTCTGTTTGCATCTCAAGATTTCTGTTAAGACGTATCTTTAGCACCGCTCCTTCATTGCCACTTATAATAGCGTTGCTCATCGAGAACATTATGATCTTAAAAGTAGAATCGTTGATAGGGACACTCGTAAGCGAGAATCCTTGACAGCGTTCCGTGAGACTGATATCACTGCTTTGTAAGGTGTAATATTCATTTGGATAACTGAAGTCTACCTGCAATGCTGTTATCTCAGAATAGTTATCCATATTGACAAGTACATCTAAATACTTATCAGACACCACAGCTTCGTTGTCAATGGAAAGTCCGTTAGGTTCATATCTGCTGCCAATGACCTTCACCAACTGCAAGCCGTTTGTAGGATCGTTGCTGTAGATACGCATGGTACTTTTGAAATCGCCTTCAGTAGTTTTATTGCAACTTATGGTGATGTTTGCGTTGCCGTAATTATTGATAACTAAAGGAAATTCCGTCAAACACGAAAGATAACTGTCGTTAAATTTCACGCTGTCGATGCGAAGTGGTGCATTGCCGTTGTTTGTTATACGGAAATCTTTCTGTATGACTTCCGTAATCGATGAACTCGCCAAATCCACAGTAGAACTGACAGAGATCTTAGGCGAACTCACGCTGACATAACCGCTGTAGGAGCCAGACATCACGTTATGTGCCTGAGCATCGGTAAGGATAACCTTCTTAGGATAAAGATAATGATTTCCGGAGGTTCCCTTTATCTTTACCTTGAAACTTGCTATTACGCCATCATCACCGTTGAATGAGGAGTTTGTAGGAGAATATGCCACCAACACAAGAGTGTCGTTTCTCATGCTCGCCATTCCCACGTGGTCGGTCTTACGCGATGAGAGTTCGAAGCCGTTGGTCTGATATTGCAGAGCAGAAGGCATCTTGATACAGAACTGGAATCCTGTGATGGCATCCATATTATTTACCTTGATATTGACATCGACTATGCTGTCGCAATATCCGCTTGTTGAAACAATACGCAGTTCATTCACCGAATAAGGATCCGCTATAACCTTCGCTGTCCGGTTTCCGTTGGAAGCGTCGGAGACGACTGTCACACTATAGTTCACCGCTCCTGCCGCCACAGGCGAATACACTATAGTGAAAGAAGCAGAACTTCCGGCGGAAAGCACTTTCTCCGTAAATGACGGACATGAAAGCGTCGCATCTGAGAATTGCAGCCCGCTTATTGTCAGGGGCATGTTACCGACATTCTTAACTGTAAGTGTCTTGTTATATGTACTTCTTATAGGGACATGACCATAGTCTAGCTGTGGCGTTCTTATCTCTATCTTAGGCGTCAACACATTGACTGAGCCGTTGTATGTAGTGAGCGGCAGTTCGTTACCAGCAGCATTTACCAACTTAGCTTTTGTATGATTAAGAGGGAAGCTGCCTGGCTCGTTGCCTATTCTCAGCTGAAATTTTGCGACAACACCCTCATTGCCTGTGAACGCTTTGCCCGACAAGGAGAAAGCATATAGCTTGAGTGTGCCGTTAACGACAGATGCCACTAATTGGTGATCTACACTTCTGTAAAGCACTGCCGAGTTTGCCACGTAACTAAGATTCTCCCCGAGAGGAATCTCTGTCTGAAATGCCACGAAAGAATCTGCGTTGGTGATGCACAACTCTATCTCCACCACCTCATTGGGACGACCCTCAGCCGATGAAAGCGACATGCTGTTCTGCGCCCTGAGCTGTGTGCTGTGAGCTATGAGAAGAACCGATATTATTTTTAAAAATTTTATCATAATTATTTACTTTCATTTTTTCTTAACTAAGAACCTTAATATTAAAAAGTGACGGACATCTTTCATTCAATAATTTTCTGTAAGTTCTCGGACAGGACGCACCGTGTAGCCATTATTGCGATTGTTGTTGTTCACGTTGTAGTTACCACTATCAAATTGAAGGTTGTACGCGTTGTTCGTATTGCTTGAATTAGGCGTAGAACTTTACATTGAATTTACTTTGCACGCTGCCAATAACCGTAGCCATTAGCATTCTGGCTAAATCATTTATCTCTTTTTATCCGGCGGCATCATACTGAGGGTTGCCGCTGAAGTCACTGATATTTTGTTCAAATGTCACGCTGTTAGATTGTGTGTATTCATCCTTTGGTTTTGTCTCACCCCAAGCATAATAGTTACCATATTGTTCCGGCACGCTAGCTCCCACATTACAGGTAGCCCATTTTACACTAAGTCCAAGGTCAACCCATTCATGTCCGTTCTCAATGTTATCTTGAGAATATACTGGCTGATAAAATCCCATTATACAGCCAAGGATTATTGTAATTAAAAAAGTCTTTTTCATAATTATTTTATTTAAAATGTCAACAGACAACGGACAACAGACAACAGACCTTGGGTATGCATCAGCATCAACGTGGACAAAGACTGTTGACCGTTGACTGTTGACCGTTGACTGAAATTTATTTCATATAAACCACCTTGCTTCTTTGTACCATATTTCCGTTTACATACATATTAATAATGTATATTCCTGTTGGGATGTCTGACTTAGGTTGCCATTCGTAATTGTATTTTCCTCGCGACTGTGTGCCGAGGTTTATGTTGGCTACTTCCTGTCCCATGATGTTAGTGATGGTAAGAGTGATGTCGCCGCTCTTGTCGCCTACTATATATGGGATGTTGATGCTGCTGTTGAACGGGTTCGGATATGGAGCGTTGAGGGCATATATCTCGTTTTCTGTGTCAACGCCTAATGTCTCTTCAATAGCAAGTACGTTGCTGCCGTTCACGTCGGCGAGTATCATCTCATCCACGTCGCCATAGTTTATTCTCATAATGGCGTGTTTGCCTGCATCTAATTTCTGTCCGCTGAGACTGTATGCCATGAACATATATCTACCGTCAGCGACGAATTGTCCCACCTGTTCAAACTTATCCATCGCACTGAGGATTTCAATATCGTCTTCATCTTCACAGTTGATATAAATCTGTACGCCGCCGAGTTCTACAGGAGTATCGACATACAAGATGCCGTCTTCTATATAATATTTGGCTGTTGCTACAGGAACTCTGTCTGCTTCATATTTACCAGAAATGATTATGTTTACGATACCTACTATATCCATAACGTCAATCTCGCCGTCGCCGTTGATGTCGGCTGCGCCATATACGAAAGGCTGAGGCACATCGCCGATAATGTAAGAAACCACTGTCACAATATCAGCCACGTCGACAGCGAGACTGCCGTTAGCGTCGCCAGGCTGTGCTGTGAGAGGAACAGTAGACACATTAGTTGAAGCGTCGCTTTCGGTGAGGTTGGTACGTAATGTCTTGTAAAAATAGTAGTAACGTTCACCAGGAACAACGTCGAAGTCGGTGAATGTTGTATCTGTTATCATTTCTGTATTAACGAGTATGGTATCAGTATTGACACCGCGAGTATCTTTTTGGTAACGATACATATTCCATCCCAAGTGGTCGTTGAAATAAGTAGAGTCGTTTTCCCAAGCGAGATCCACCTTGCCGATACCAGGAGTAGCCTCGAAGCCCACGCTCATCGAGCCGGCAGCAGACACCTGCACGTTAAAACGCATATTCTCTACAGGAATATCGAAATACTCATTATCTCTTGCATTAGCGACATAGATACGGTTGAGACCGTCTGTTACTGTAGAAGCGTTCAGATCTAAATACACAGTATATATAGTACTATCTGCGCTCCAGCTGCCGTCTTCTGCTATAGCCACTTGAGTATAAGGAGGACGCACGCCCATAGCCACCATAGGAGCTACAGCAACATCCATAGGACGGTTGAAATAAACCTCGAACTTATGACGGCCCACGCCGAGAGGAACAACTTCATCAAATTCATCTTGAGCGTCCTTACCGTTTACGAGGACTTTCCATACGATACCATGAGCATCAGCGGAAGGACGTGTCAACATATTGGAGAGATCTAATGAACCAAAACCAGTTGGATAAAGCGGATGGTCAAAATCTAATACATTCTTATCTGCCAAATCTATTCTTCCCGTACCTAAATAATTAGGATTCTCTGGAATAAATACAGATGGGGTTGCTGATACATACGAAATAGATAGCATTCTATTATAATCGTGATAGTAGTTACTGAACACATTAGAGTTATTAGTTGCTTTTGCTGAAATAATATAATCACCACCACCCCAACTACTATAATTGTTAATATGATTAGAATTATTTGTTTTTTGCGAACCTACAAACACACCTGGACTTCCATAATTATTATAAACATTCGTATTATTAAACGTCGTATATGCGAATAAATAAGATTTAGCAATACAATTTCTCACGACACAATTTCTCAATTTGGCTGCATTTATACTATAATAACTATTTATTTGAGGGTTAATATATAGGTCTTCAAATATAGCATACTCAACTTCATTATTGTTAAACATCAAAGACGACATATAAGCAGTTTCCAAGTCTGCCATTGTAAACACAATTGGTTGTTCCGGAGTTCCCACACATACTAAGGAACCATTTGCAGCATTAAAGGAAGAGTTTGCTTTAAATTTCAAAACCGTACCTGGCATTATTGTAAGTGTGATCCCTTCAGGTACTACCAATGGTGAACTAACTATATAATGAACGTTAGGATAGAGAGTTGTGTTTTCCATTATCATACCACCGAGTTCTACACCGTTTTCCACTTGTATTGTAAATGGATATTCCATAACGTATTCGGCATTAGGGCAGCTTGCTTTCAATACTAAATTAATATAACGTCCGTCAACAACGTTTTCATTTATTTTAAGTATCACTGGGTTAACAGCCTTGCTTTTTGCGTAAGCCGAGAGATTATGTCCGAAGTCAATATTATCGTTAGAGATAAAGTCTATAGTTGTCTCATCTTCATATTCTGCAAACTCAATCCAGTAAGTAATATCTTCTGCTGCGCCCCATGTGGTACGTAATGTAGGATAGAACAACATTGTCTCACCTGCGTCAGGTCTGAGGTCGCCGTCGCCTTCTTCAGTATCGTTAAGTTCGTAAGTCACCATTTGCAATTGTGCCGGTGCAGGTCCTGCGTTATAGCAAGCCTCGAAATCAACGTTAGCGCCAGAGGTATTGATAAGGTCGCCCCAGAGCATCTCCTGTGAAGCATACGGTTTGGCGTGGAGAAGAGCCGAGATACCGCCAGCTACCAAAGGACAAGCCATTGAAGTTCCGTTGAGATATTTATAATTACCGTTTTGTACTGTACTTACTATGCCAACACCTGGAGCATAGAGCTCATAGTTATAAAGCTGCTCTTCGCTATAAGCAGAGAAAGAAGGACCGTCGCAGTCGTAGTTGGAAAAAGGTGCTAAGGCATAACTACCATCTTCAAGTTCCATAGTCGCTTGTACACCAAGAACGAAGGTGAAAGCAGCAGGATACATAGGCATATCTAAAATATAAGGATCGGCACATAGAGCTGTTTCATCTATATTCAAACCATCATTACCGGCTGCAGCCACGAGAACGCTGTTTTGGTAAGCCTGAGCTAAGACTTGTTCCAATGCTATTGAGTAAGCGTAAGTACCTATACTCATGCTGATGATGTCGGCACCATTGTCTTTAGCATAGCTTATACCTTCAATAATGGTTGAGATAGAACCTGTTCCGTTGCTTTGCATAACGGTAACAGGCATGATACAAGTCTTAGGGTTGGCACCAACAACACCAATGCCATTATCGCCAACGGCGGCAATAATACCGGCGCAGTGAGATCCGTGTCCGTTGTAGTCGTCAATGGTAGCTGTTTTATTAACGAAGTCGTAACCGTGCAAGTCGTCTTTATAACCATTGCCGTCATCGTCGGAATTGTTCGCAATTTCATTAGGATTAGTCCAGATGTTAGCTGCGAGGTCAGGGTGTTCAATATCAACGCCTGTATCCAAGACAGCGATAATCATACGCTCGCCTTCTTCATTCTCGTCAATCTCCCAGATCTTGTCAATTTTGGTTGCTCCCAATCCCCATTGATGTTTGTAGAATGGCTCATTATGATAAGCATCGTGGTTGTGATGATGATGGTGACCATGACCGCCATCTCTGTCATCATCGTCAGACGCCACAGGTGTGACGTCTCTACTTGGTGACTCTTCTATTCCCACAGAATAAATGAAATAGTTAGGTTCAGCAAACTCCACTTCATCCATTGCGTTAAACTCCTCGATGAGATTGTCGGTGAGAGCGCGGATGTCGAATTCAGGCTGTCCGGCTTTGTCGGCAGGAGCGTTAATCTTCACAAGGCAGAGACGGCTCAGGTCACGTTCCACCACATCACCGCCGTTATAGCTCTTTGAAGAACGCAGTTGGCGTTTAGGGTCGTCGTTAGGACAAAGTCTGTCGATAGAGACGAGTTCATATCTTTTCAGAACTTTGTCAACGTTAGAGATACCTGTGCTTTTCAGATAGTTGTCTCTGTCATACTCCAAACCGAATGGAGTGTTGTCGGCGAACTTCACAATGATTTCGCCTTCCACTGAGTTGAAATGATTCATATAGTCGATCTTAACGACCTCATCATCGTTGTTCGTGCTCTGCGCATTAATCAATCCCACTCCCGAGATCATCAATGCAATGAAAAGTAAAAACTTTCTCATAATGTTTATTTTTTAATGGTTAATTTCTTTTTTTAAAGTCAACAGTTTATAGTTTATAGTTCATAGTTTATAGTAGTTCAAAGTTCAAAGTTCAGAGTTCTTAGTTCAGATTCTCAGATTTATTAATAAAAAAAGGTGCGGCATTACCTTACTCCATTCAAAGGTATCGCCAAACACCTACACCAATAAGCAAGATAGCACCGCACCAACAGGCGCAGCCTACTTATTGCTATTACTGGTGAATTCTAATAAAATTGGCGATTTTATGAATGCATAAGCAAAAAGTAAACTTCTATTATAATATGTCTAAAAACCTAAATCTCTGTTTCTTAATGTATGTTTTAAAGTTTTATAATTCGTTTTTATATCATCTGCAAATGTAAAATAATTTTTGATATGAGATAAGGCACGAGAATATTTTTTTTAATTGAAAGATTATCTCAACAATCATTAATTGTTAATTGTTAACTGTCAATTGTTAACTGTCAATTGTCAACTGTTAACTCATGTCTGCATTACGTTCTTCCTATAAAAACAAATATCTTCTCAAAGATAAAATCATAAATCACCTGCAAAGCAATTTATAGAAGTCCCCTAAAATCATAAATCACTATGTTTGTTTATCGTAGAGACGTGACACTAATATGGTTGGTAATTCCTTGATATAAAAACGACCTAAACATTTTTCAACCATATTATGGCGCGTCTCAAAAAATATATTTTTAAAGGTGTAATGTGTCAGAGACGCACCAATTACACCGTGTTTATTTTTGCAGGTGTAATGTGTCACGTCTCTACATTAATTCTCAAAATTCTCAGTTTTTCAGATTCTCAAATTTTTTCTTTAGAAAAACGAGACGATAATATCTTTTATCACTACAAAACCAACGACTAAGGAGTAAACTACCTTCAACAATGTTCCTGCCACGAAACCTACGAAAGATCCGAAGGCAGAACGCCATGCGAGTGTGTCATCAACGCCACTCATCTTCTCCCCTATGTATGCTCCAACAAAAGGACCGGCAATGATACCGATAATACCAAAAGGTCCGATAACAATTCCTAATAAAGGTAAAACCAACACACCTATTATTAATCCTATGGTGCTTCCCCGAACTCCGGCTTTGGTCCCTCCGAACTTCTTCGTTCCCCAAATAGGAACAAAATAATCTAAAATTGTTATCAAAAGACATACAATTCCATAGATAATTAACACCTCAGAATCGTAATTTATCCCAGTAAAAAAATGAATTAATATCATCGCGGCATAACTGATAGGCACACCAGGTAAACCCGGCACTACGTCACCGATAATTCCTACAATGATACAAACGACTGCTAATAAATAAATTAAAAATTCCATAACATTAAATTTACTACTTCCAATATTTTTTTAACATACTACACATAAAAAATTAACATACTACAAAGATACATTTATTTTCGAAACCATTGAATTTTTTCCTAATTTTGCAGTAACCACAATCCAACAATTATGAAACGAATTGCTTTAACGAATTTATTATTGCTGTTTGTCACCATCGACTTGTATGCATGGGACATCACAAACTCTGTTGGCGGAAGAACCAATTCGCTCGGAAAATGCTCCGTGGCGTTATCCGATTTCTGGTCACTACACAACAACCCAGCAGGTTTTACTACAAGAAAAGATTTAAGTATCGGCATTTCTTACGGAAACAGATTCCTATTAAAAGAACTAAGTAACAAAGATGCCGGCATATTACTCCCTATTAATATAGGTACTATCGGAATTTCATTCTCGCAATTCGGCTACGAACATTATAATGAGAATCTGTTCGGTTTGGGATTGTCGAGAAGTTTCGGTCAGAATCTCAGAATCGGACTAAAACTATATTATATGTCAATCAGATTCTCCGAGGAATATGAGAACAGATCAGTCCCGACTTTCGACTTAGGAATACAATATCAGATAAACAAGTCATTATGTTTAGGTGCTTATATCTTTAATCCCATTAATGTCAGGATTGGAAGCCTTAATAAAGATAAGGTTCCTATAATCATGAGGTTTGGATTCGCCTATCATATTGTTGACGAATTTATGATATGCGGCGAGATAGAGGAAAATTTCGATGACGACTTCTCATTCAGATTCGGATTGGAATATGAGGTATATAAAAACGTCTTTGTCAGAAGCGGTTTCTATCTTATGCCTTGCTTGTTTACATTTGGAATTGGATATGACTACAAACGCTTTGTGGTTGATGTAGCCGCACAGATGAATCAGGATTTGGGAGTATCTATGAGTTGCAGTATGATATTCAAGATGAACGGAATAAATAAAATGTGATGAGGAGTCTTGCCATGAAGAAAATATTTCTCCTAATGATGATGTTCTTTATTTGTACAGATTGTATATCACAAATAAACAACGATTTAATCATTGAACAAATTGAACGTATGTCGGAAGACAGCAACGACGAAGAGAACGATTATTCTGAACTAATAGAGGCATATTGGGAACTTCTTGAAAACCCGTTAAACATCAATGGTGATGACATCGACCAACTTGCCGAGTTTAGGTTTATAAGTGTATTTCAATTAGAGAAAATAAAATCATACATAAAGGAGTATGGCGACATCCAATTTATTGAAGAGTTGTATGAGATTGAAGGCATGGATGACAAAAGTATTGAGATGATAAAAGACATAATATGTTTTGAAGAAAGTAAAAAGAAAGAAATGAGGTTCACCGACTTAAAATACGGAAAACACAAAGTGATAACTCAGGTGGATCAATGTCTTAACAAGAAGAAGGGATATTATGGAGTAGAAGATTCACTTTTGTATCAGAATCCCAATTCAATATATTTGGGTAGTCCGCAGAGATTTTACCTCAGATACAATTACACATACAAAGATAAATTAGAATATGGTTTTGTAGTGGAGAAAGATCCTGGAGAATACTTGTTTAAAAGTAACGTAAATGACTCTCTAATAGCGTTACTTGGGGACAAATGTTATACTGGATTTGACTTCTGTACATTTCATATATCTGTTCATAATTTTGGTTTTTTGTTTGAGACAGTGGTCATTGGAGATTATAAGATCTCCTTTGGCCAAGGTCTTTGCATGGGTTCTGGAATGGCTTTTACTTCAAAAGGCGGGACGCTTCTCAGAAGGGGGAAAAAAATCTCCCCAAGTAAATCCGCAAATGAAGCGTATTATCTGAGAGGTGTCGCAACCACATTAAAATACAGTGATTTCGAATTATGTATGTTTTATTCCAATAAAAAAACCGATGCTAATATCGTGACGTACGACAGTTTAACGGAAACACCTTTAGAAATAAGCAGTCTGCAACAAACCGGACTTCATCGTACATACAATGAAATGATTGATAGAAAAGTGATTCGTCAACAACTATACGGACTTAATCTAAGTTATAGGAACTCTAATTTTCAGTTAGGATACACATTACATAAGACTGATTTAAGCGCGGAACTGAATCCCGACAATAACCTTTATAACTTGTTTTATTTCAGAGGAAATAATATCATCAATCAGAGTTTGGATTTTTATTATGTCCTTGACAAGATACTGTTTTACGGAGAAGCCGCCATGAGTGGTAACAAAGGATTGGCTGGATTGGCAGGCGTCTCGTTTCAACCTAAAGGTTACATCGACTTCAATATGCTATACCGTAACTATGCAAAAGATTATCAATGTCTTTATAGCAACGCATATTCAGCGGGAAGCAGTGCACGTAATGAGGAAGGATGGTATTTAAGCAGTTGTATATCTGTCGCTTCAAATTGGAAATATATCACAAGCATTGACTTCTACAAATCAAATTGGTTCAGAAGCACGGCACACTCACCAAGTCATGGTTACGATTTCGACACGCAGATGAATTATCAGCCAAATAGTAACACATTGTTTTTCATTGAATATAGAAACAGGAACAAGATGAAGAATACGAGTAGGACAGATATTTTCCAGAGATTTCTTATTGAGGAAAAATATAATATGATCAGGTTTCATGCGGCATATCAGATAACGGATGATATAACTTTGAAGAATCGTGTCGAATATCACTTCAATACCAACGAAGATGGGAAATACAACTCATATCTGATATATCAGGATATACTGTATAATCCAATTGATAAACATTATAATATTGCTTTCAGGTATGAAATATTCAATGCTGAAGAAGGTAGCGTTTATGCTTACGAAAACGATGTGTTATACGCTTTCGCTGTCGGAGGGTTGTCGGGAAAAGGAATCAGGAGTTATTTAGTCGGCAAGATTAAAGTATTGGAACGGATTCAGATTTCAGGGAAAATAGGCCTCACGATTTACGACAATAAAACTGAAATAGGTTCAGGATTAGAAACGATATACAACAATTGGCGATGTGACTGCAAATTACAGTTGATATGGAGTTTATAGGTATATTCTTTATCATTGCAATTATTATTTTGATGGAAAAATAATAATATAAGGGATAATCATCAGGAATATCTCGGAAAAAAATCCTATCTTTGTAAAAATTAAAATCATTAAGAAATATGGAATACTCACAACAATCAAACAACCGCAACAACAACGACTTGAGAAAGTACACGCCTATTTTTATAATAGTAGGTATTGTTTTTTTACTAATCTTATTCTGGGGCAGAATCACCAAAACAATTCCAGCCGGTCACGGAGGAGTATTGTTCCGCTTATTTGGCGGCGGTGTTGATGTGACAAGAACATACGAAGAAGGTTTCCACTTTATCGCGCCATGGAACACAATGTATGTTTATGAGACACGTCAACAGGAAATCTCAGAAGAGATGAGTGCATTATCATCTAACGGTTTGGAGATCAAGATTGAATTCTCAGCTTGGTATCAACCTAAATGGGATGAATTAGGAGAATTACATGGAAGGATCGGAACCAACTATCTCACGAGAATTGTTGTTCCTGCGATGCGTTCGGCAGCGAGAAGTGTCGTTGGTCGTTACACACCAGAACAGATTTATTCGACAAAGCGTGACGCCATCCAAGAAGAAATTTTCGTCGAGACAAAAAAACTTTTGGACGAGCAATACGTTCAACTTAATCAGGTTCTTATCCGTTCGGTGACCTTGCCTCCTACCATCAAGTCGGCTATCGAAAGCAAACTTAAGCAAGAACAAGAAGCACTTGAGTATGAATTCAAACTCGAGAAAGCCGCTCAAGAAGCAGAACGTCAGCGTGTAGAAGCCGAAGGTAAAGCAAAGGCTAACAGCATTGTAAGCGCAAGTATCACCGACAAGATTCTCCGCGATAAAGGTATTGAAGCTACCTTGAAACTCGCCGAATCACCAAACTCCAAGGTCGTCATCATTGGCGGAAACGATGGAATGCCGATTATTTTAGGAGACGTAAAATAATAGAACTCTGGAATTTAGAATTCTGGGACTTTAGAATTAGGAGTTAGGATTATTTCCTAAATCCTAATTCCTAATAAAAAAGATTATGGCAAAGGAAAAAACACAGAATAAGATCCACATCAAAAACAAAAGAGTATCTTTTGAATACTTTGTCATCGATACTTATACAGCTGGTATCGTGCTGACAGGAACAGAAATTAAAAGCATAAGAGAGGGAAAAGCCAGCCTCGCTGATTCATACTGCACCTTCAAAAACAACGAACTTTTCGTCATAGGAATGCACATAGCAGAATACTCTCACGGAACCTACAACAACCACGACCCGAAAAGAGAACGTAAACTATTACTTACAAGAAGAGAACTTAACAAACTTAAAACCAAGTCAAACGAAAAAGGTTTCACTATCGTTCCGACAGAAATGTTTATCAACGACAATGGATTAGCAAAGGTGACTGTAGCTTTAGCAAAAGGTAAGCATTTCTACGATAAACGTGACAACCTTAAAGATAAGGATAACAAGAAAGAAATAGAAAGAGCTAAATATAAATATGATTAAAATGAAAAAGATTAGAATGATATTGGCGATAATTGGACTTATTGTCGTAAACGTCGCTAATGCGCAAGAATCCACAGCTAAGAAAATCAATTGGATGAGTTTTGAAGAAGCAGTAAAACTCAACGAGACAACGCCAAAGAAGATCTTCATCGATGTATATACCGACTGGTGCGGATGGTGTACCAAAATGGATCAAACAACATTTATCGACCCTTCCATCGTTGAATACATTAATGAAAACTATTATGCTGTAAAGTTCGACGCCGAACAAGCCGCTCCTATAGAATTTATGGGTCACACTTTCGTTAATCAAAACCCTGACGGACCAAGAAAAGGAACTCATCAACTTGCACAGGCATTGTTACAAGGTAAGATGTCATATCCATCATACGTCTTTATGAATGAAAAGAATCAGGTGTTGACAATAGTTCCAGGATATGCCCAAGCAAAAGAGTTCTTACCTATATTGAAATATTTTGGCACTGACGCATTCTTGACAACATCATGGGAAGATTATTCCAAAAATCAAGAACAATAATATAAATTTATCATGTACAAATACATCTGGATATTGATTTTAGGAATCACGGTCGCATTTGCCTCATGCAAAAAACCTGATGAGTTCAGCGACGACAACTCACTCAAATTAGCATTCTCGTCCGACACCATCACTTTCGACACCGTCTTTACCACAATAGGCTCGTCTACTCGTCACCTTATGATTTATAATAACAACACGGAAAACCTTAAAATAAGCTCTATACGATTAGAAGGCGGCAACCAATCTCAGTTCACTATTAATGTTGACGGAGAATCTGGCTATGATTTCTCTGACATAGAGATTTATTCAAAAGATAGTCTGTATGTTTTCATCAGAGTGACAGTCAATCCCGATGATCAAAACACGCCTTTCTTTGTTGAAGACAGACTGATATTCGAAACTAATAATAATGAGCAGATTGTCAATCTTACAGCATACGGGCAAAACGCAAATTATATCATAGCCGACCAGTATATCAACGGTTTCCCTAAATTTAAAATCGTCGCCGACAGTCTCCAAGTGACACGTTGGACTGCGGAGAGACCATACGTCATTTACGGTTACGCATTGATAAATTCGTATGGTACTTTAGTAATCGAGCCTGGTACACAAGTTCACTTCCACAATGGGGGAGGCTTATGGGCATATAGCGAAGGACAATTACGTGTTGAAGGATCACCTGAAAATCCTGTTGTATTCCAAGGAGATAGATTGGAAGCATATTATGATGACGAACCTGGTCAATGGGACAGAATCTGGTTGATGGAAGCTCGTGAAGGTTATGGACATTCCATAAACTACGCCATTATCAAAAACGGATTTATCGGTATTCAGGCTCAGACGTTCTTAAAGAACAATATGGCTCCGTTAAATATCAACAACACCATCATTGACAATCACACTGGTATGGGAATATATTCCAACTTGTATAATTTGAAAGCAACTAATTTCGTGATTTCCAATTGCGGCAGCTACGGCATTGCTCTTACCGGCGGCGGAGAATATGTCTTCGAACAAGGAACTGTTGCGAACTACTGGAACAAAGGAACTCGAACAACACCATCACTGTTCTTCAACAATGTTTATCAAAGTCCACTCGATGGCTACGGTTATGCCTATAATTTCTATTTCGAAATGAATAACTGCATCCTTTACGGAAACAAAGATGATGAATTCAATACGGATTTTTATCCTGGACCTGATACAACTTACTACTTCAACAACAGTTTGTTAAAGACCATGAGAAGAAATGGCGAGACATTCAATAATTATACTGAATGCTTATTTAATAAGGATCCGAAATTCATCAACAAAGATTATGATTACCATCTCGACAGTTTATCACCTGCCATCGGAATCGGAAATCCATTGTATTCAACAGGTCAGTTACAATTCGATTTAGACGGAGTTGCCAGAGGTAATCATCCAGACGCAGGTGCATACCAATATGTTCCTATCGTTGAAGAGAGGTTTCGTAAATAGTTTCGTTTCCAACCATATCGGTCACAATGACTTTCAAGTCGTTGTGACCTTTTTTTATGAGGTCATCAATCTGATATATCAATAATTTCTTTTTAGGATCATAATCAGCAAGTGCCCATTCGCCATTGATCAGCATCTCATATTTGTTTATGCCAGTTTCTTTGTCGTCAATTTCAACTCTCAACGACCAATTCTCGGTAATAGAAGAATTACTTTTGAAATTCACAGGTTTTATGGATGGTTTTATGCTGTCTTTAGCGATAAGATAAGTTCCTAAGGTATTGGTTTTCGCCTCTATAAAATCGTCAGCATATTCGTTTCCTAAAAAAATATATTCACCTTTTGTATTAATCGTTGCAATATAAAGGGAACTATCATTAATATATTCACTTTTAAGTTTCAGACGAATATTAATTTTCTTATGCAACGGTATTTCTTCAGTACCAAGTCTGTATGCAAAAATTGAATATGTATCTGTAATTGTATCAATACGTTCAGCCTTGATTGCGACATCATCATAAAATGCTGTTTGAGGAATATCCACTTCAAAACCATCAAGATTAATATTCCCGGCTTCTCCGTCATATATCCTGTAAAAGGAACGAGGCAAGATCGGTTTTTCTTCTAAATCAACAGATCCGCTACCAACCAAGGTAAAGTTCAATACAGATTTGTTATTGTTATAATCCTTGACCACATACTTCATTTTAATCGTATCATATTCATTTACATTGACAACTCCATTTGTTGTCTTATATAAGTTATTAAGTTTGTTAAATTTATCTATCTCAGTCCTTATGTAACGTTCATTATTTCTAATATAATGAGAATAGTCAATCATGCTATTTATGTAACGTGTTTCATCGTAAGAATATTTATCCGAGACTATTTTGAAAATCAATTCATTATCGGCGAAAAGTTCAATACTATAAATTCCGTTTTTATTTGATGAACCGTCAGCCTGGTCATAAACATTTATACCGAAAGCAATATTACCGTTGACTTTAAATTCCGGATTTTCAATATGATATTTATTATCTTGCGAGACGACTTTTAGATAAATCGCACTATCAGCATTATTGACGACAGAATTTTCCAAAGGATAAATCGCCAATCCTTTGATACAAGGCTTTTTGGTATCTTTAATTTTAAGACCGAAATACATCGGATTGACAGGTTCCTGGGTCTTTGTATAACGTATCTCGTAATGAAGATGAGGCCCGCCAGAACTTCCGCTATTACCGGTAAGTCCAAGATAATCACCTTTTTTTATAGGAAATTTATTCTTGTCAAGAATTATGTTTTGTGAAAATGATTTATCATCATATTGTTTTCCTCTTACATAGTCTGTTATTGTCTTGTTAAATTTCGACAGATGTGCATACACAGAAGTAAATCCGTCATTATGAGTTATATAAATTACTTTGCCATAACCGTAAGGTGAGACTCCTATCCTACTCACGTAACCATCGGCGACGGCGAAAACTTCCTTTCCTTCAACACCTTGAGTTCTGATGTCGACACCTGCATGAAAAGCGTTGCTGCGTAATTCGCCAAAAGTGGCAGATAATGACACAGGTATCTTAACCGGATTTGGATATTGAGGAAATGACTCTTTCTGCGATAATAATAAATTATAAGACAAGATAAATATAATCAATAATATATACTTCATAATAGCACTAATAGTTTCTTTCGCAAAGTTAGAAAATAATGTTCTTTAATCACTTCTAAGACTACTATTTTTTTTATCTTTGCATAAATATTATCTAAATGTTAAAAAACAAGGAAATCAATCTGTGGAAAGTAATTGCTATTCGACTAAGTATAGTCTTGGTTCTTCTGTCGCTGAGTAGATGGCTTCTGTATATTTTTAACATCAACAGTTTCAATAATCTAACTACCAATGAATTAATCAGGCTATATCTTGTAGGTTTCAGATTTGACATCTATACACTTATAATCTTCAACATTCCGCTGATCATATTCTATACAATTCCATTTAAGATAAAGTATAATACTATATACAAAAAAATCATTGACATTCTTTTTGTTATAACAAACTCAACGGCAATCGCCCTTAATCTTATCGACGTGATATATTATAGGTATCTCGACAAGAGAATGAGTTCGGAGTTGTTTACATTCCTTAAAGGAAGTGATGAAAATCAGGGTAGCCTTGTTTTAAATTTTATTAGTGATTTCTGGTTTATGTTCGTGATTTTCTTTGTATTCTTGTTTGTAATCATTCTCATCACAAAAAGAACTAAACTCAAGGAAAGTCATTATCTTAATAATAAGACGTGGTATATACGTCAGAGCGCAGGCTTCATAGTTATCGTCGCACTATCGATACTCGGGATAAGAGGCGGGTTCCAACTTAAGCCTATAAACCTCACTACAGCAACAGATTATACCTCACCTAAAAATATACCTTTAGTCATAAACACTCCATTCAGCATTTGCATGAGCTCGACATCATCAGCATTAGAAAAAATTGATTTCTTCGAAGATGATACTATCGACTCGATATATTCTCCTATACACTACAATTTTAAACACAACAGATTCATAAAGAAAGAGACGACGAACAGTAATATTGTTATGATAATACTTGAAAGTTTTGGACAGGAGATGATAGGATATTACAATCAAGGATACGACAAAAGTCTGACTCCGTTTTTAGATTCACTGCTTAACGAAAGTCTTACCTTCGACGGTATGGCTAATGGGCGACGTTCCATTGAAGCGCTTCCATCCATATTCTGCGGACTGCCATCTCTCATGTCAACAGATTATCCGTCATCGAGATATGCCATTAATAGATTAGACGGATTCGGAACTATTCTTAAGGAAAAAGGATATAAGACAGCGTTTTTCCACGGAGGCAACAACGGCACGATGAGCTTTAATTCTACTTCTAAATCAAGCGGTTTCGATGATTATTACGGACGAGACGAATATGATAACGACAATGATTTCGACGGCACTTGGGGAATATATGATAATCCGTTCTTACAATATACAGCTTCCACTTTAAATCAATATGACGAACCTTTCGCAGCCGTCATCTTTACATTATCATCACATCATCCTTATTCATTACCAGAAGATTACATAATCAATGATTCAGATGCCAATACACCTTTTGAAAATACGGTACGTTATGTTGACGATGCATTAAGAGATTTTTTCAATACTGTCTCAAATTACGATTGGTTCGACAATACTATATTCGTGATGACAGCAGACCACGTAAATCCGGAACATAAGTTTGAGACATACAAGAATATGAGAGGTTCCTATCGTATTCCGCTCGCTTTTTATGCGCCTCAAATTATTGAAAGTTATAACATTGATGAGATAGCACAACATATCGATTTAGGAGTTTCAATATTAAGCATATTGAATATCAATGACACTATTTTAAGTTTCGGGAGGAATTTGTTTGACAGCATAGGAGAACCTTCATTTATGAGTTTTTCGAACAATGTTTATCAGTATTCGGACGGGAAACATTTCATGCAATCGGACGGCGATGAGATCAAAAGAATTTTTAAGAATAGTGACAAGAATCTTTCCAAGAATATATATAAGAACAACGCTGACGATTGGAGAACTTTGGACACTGAATTTAAAGCAAGATTACAGCAATATAACAACAGAATGATAAACAATCAATTATATTACACAGAATGAAAAAGAAAATTATTTTTATTGTTAATCCGATATCAGGACATCACAACAAGAATCATTTTCCGAATCTTGTGGAATCCTCTATTGACAAAAACAAATATGACTATACTATTGTTTTTACTGAGTACGCTAACCACGCTACGGAATTAACGATGAAAGCAATAGAAGACGGATATGAATATATAGCTGCTGTCGGCGGTGACGGAACTATAAACGAAGTCGCTAAATGTATGATTGGCAAGGAACAGACACTTGTCATAATTCCATTTGGTTCCGGCAACGGTCTTGCCCGCCATTTAGGACTTCCTTTCAAGGTAGAGAAACTGATTAAGGATGTGATAAATAACGGCAAGAAATATAAGATTGACACCGCGACTATGAACGGCGTACCTTTCATCAGTTTGGCGGGAATTGGTTTTGACGCGATGATAGCTGATTATTTCGCTAAAGACGAGAACAGAGGTTTTCTCACTTACGCTAAGTTGATTACAGAAAAATATCCGAACTACAGACAAAAAGAATATACACTTATAATGGACGATAAAACGACAATAGAATGCAAGCCTTTCTTTGTAACATTCGCCAACTCAAGTCAATTCGGTTATAATGCTGAAATATCTCCTAAGGCAAGTGTTCAAGATGGACTTCTTGACGTATGTATATTCAAGAAACCAAACATCCTTGAAGTTCCTATTGTTGCAACATACTTCTTAGCAAAACAAATAGACAAAAGTAATTTCATCGACATTTATAAGGCAAAAAAAATCCAGGTCTTCCGCAAGGTTGATGAAGTCGCTAACGTCGACGGAGAACCCGTAGAAATGAGCAAAGATATTATTGTAGAGATTAAACCTCTGAGTCTTAACATTCTATTACAAAACAACTGACTATGTTCGCAAAATACATTCATTTCTTTAAAAATATATTGTCAAAGATAGGATTAAACGACAACATATCTAATTTCATAGCTGAAGCTATAAGTTTTGTCACTTTGATATTAGTGACCATTTTAATATATTATGCTGTTGTATATATAATTAGAAAAACGCTTAACGCATTTATCGAAAAAACTCCCTCGAAGCGTGACGACATATTACTTAAGAACAAGGTCTTCAAACGATTATGTCTTCTTATTCCGGCATACCTGATAAGGTATTTTGTAGCAACGGCACTTCCATCCTACCCAGTCGTCACATCGACAATCATTCTTTTCACAAAAATTTACGAGGTATTTATCTACAGCCAGGTCTTGGATGCGATATTAACCACGCTTAACGATATTTACGACACATACGAAGTCTCTAAAAGCAAACCTATTAAAGGTTTTATACAAGTGTTAAAGATCATAATCTATATTATATGTTTCCTCTTGATTGTCGCAATACTAACAAACAAACAACTTTCTAACATATTAATAGGTTTAGGTACGCTATCTGCTGTATTGATGTTAGTTTTTAAAGACCCGATATTAGGTTTTGTCGGTGGACTACAGTTGACTATCAACGATATGCTACGTATTGGCGACTGGATCGTTATGGAGAAAAGCAAGGCTGACGGAGAAGTCTTGGAAATTGGATTAACGACAGTAAAGGTACAGAATTGGGATATGACAATCACCACGATACCGACATACACCTTGATTTCCGACTCATTTACCAACTGGCGCGGAATGGCAAACTCGGGCGGTCGTCGTATAGCACGTTCTTTTGTGATAGATGTAGATACAATAAGGTTCTGCACTCCAGAAATGTTGGAACGTTATAAGAAATTCCAATTAGTAACAAAATACATAATCGAAAAAGAAAAAGAAGTTGAAGAATATAATAAGACAAACAATATAGATGACTCCAACTTAGTCAACGGCAGACGACAGACTAACATCGGTATTTTTAGAGCTTACCTGACAGAATATTTAGCGAACAATCCATATATCAATAAGGACATGACATTTATGGTCAGACAATTAGCTCCTACTGAACACGGCGTCCCGATGCAGATATACGCTTTCAGTTCAAACAAGGAATGGATAAAATATGAAAACATTCAGAGCGACATCTTCGACCATGTGTTTGCAGTTGTTCCTATGTTCGACTTGAAGATTTATCAGAAACCATCGAGCAACACATTGGAGAATATAAACAATAGCGAAAATATTGAGGTGATTTTATAAATCATTCGAAGACGATATATAGGAAACACCATTTTAGACTATTGCTTTTATCACTCAACAAACATAAATAAAGGCTGCTATTTGGGTGATAGCAGCCTATTTAGTTAAAAAATAATTCATTAAACATTAAATCTTTAGGCGTAAACCTAACTTATGGCAAATAATGAAGAAAAGGGAGGACTTCATTATTTCTTTTAGACAATGCAAAGATATTACTAATTAATGAGATGAATTATCACTAAATCATGGTATTTTAGACAGATATTCCTAACATAATATTGTGAAAATCGATAGAAATCCCTTATATAGGGGACTTCTATAAATTGCTTTTCGAAAGATTTATGAATTTATCTTTGAGAAGATTTTTGTTTTTCTCGAAAGAGCATAGCGAGCTATGTGATTGAAAGAAAGACGAAAAGATTCCAAAGAGAAGCATAAATCTCGAAAAAGTTCATTTTGTGTTAGACAAAATTATTTGATACGTGGAATTTATAGATGTCCCCTTATATATTTTTTTAGCATTAGCAGCAATTATCTTATAGCAAATACAATATTTTTTTCTTAGATTTGCAGTTTATTTGTTAACTGAACGAGTATTGACTTTTTAATAAAAATTAAGAATTATGAGAAAATGGCGCATTGAAGATTCAGCGGAACTTTACAACATCAATAATTGGGGAATCAACTATTTCTCGATCAACGACAAAGGTCATATCGTAGTAACTCCTCGTGAAGGTTGTGCTTCTGTCGACTTGAGAGAATTGGTCGACGAGCTGCAACTCCGTGATGTCTCCGTACCAATGTTGATACGTTTCCCTGATATTATAGACACCCGTATTGAAACAATAGACTCTTGTTTTAAGTCGGCTGCTGAAGAATATGAATACAAAGGAAAGAACTTTATCGTTTTCCCTATCAAAGTCAATCAGATGCGACCTGTCGTTGACGAGATCGTAAGTCATGGCAAGAAATTCAATATAGGTCTTGAGGCAGGTTCCAAACCGGAACTTCACGCCATCATAGCATCAAATACCGATACCGATTCACTTATTATTTGTAATGGTTATAAAGATGAAAGCTTCATTGAGTTAGCTCTACTCGCGCAGAAGATGGGCAGGACAATAATAATAGTAGTGGAGAAACTAAACGAATTGAAACTCATCACACGCGTGGCGAAACGTTTGAAAGTCGTTCCTAATATTGGAGTAAGAATCAAACTCGCGAGTTCAGGTAGCGGCAAGTGGGAAGACTCCGGTGGCGACGGAAGTAAGTTCGGACTTACCACATCGGAACTCTTGGAAGCTCTCGAATATCTTGAGAAGAATAATATGAAAGACTGTCTGCGTCTCGTTCATTATCACATAGGCAGTCAGGTAACTAAAATCAGGAGCATTAAAATCGCGCTTAAAGAAGCTGCTCAGTTTTACGTTCAGTTACATAAAATGGGGTTCAACATCGAGTTCGTTGATGTCGGAGGCGGATTAGGCGTCGACTATGACGGATCTCGATCAAGCAGCGCGAGCAGCGTCAACTATAGCATCCAGGAATATGTTAACGACGTGATATTCTCTGTAGCCGATGCCTGCGACAAGAACAATCTCCCCCACCCTAATGTAATCACTGAATCGGGACGTGCATTGACGGCACATCACTCGGTGCTGATTTTCGAAGTGCTTGAAACAGCGTCGTTACCAGAATGGGATGATGATGAAGAGATTGCGGAAGACGACCATGAATTGATTCACGAACTTAACGAAGCGTGGGATAAACTCACAAACAAACAATCCTCAATGTTGGAGACTTGGCACGACGCACAGCAGATCAGAGAAGAAGCCTTGGATCTGTTCAGCCTCGGACTCTTAGACATCAAGTCGAGAGCCAAAGTAGAACGTCTGTTCTGGTCAATAGCGAGAGAGATAAATCAGCTGACATCTGAACTCAAACGTATACCTGAAGATTTCAGCAACCTCCCGAAACTATTAGCAGATAAATATTTCTGCAACTTCTCCTTATTCCAGTCCTTGCCTGATGCCTGGGCTATAGACCAGATCTTCCCGATAATACCGATACACAGATTAGACGAACAACCCAACAGAATGGCGACATTGCAAGACGTGACATGCGACTCCGACGGAAAGGTCTCAACATACGTGACAACAAAGAACCAGTCACATACGATGCCTGTTCATAACATGAATTCTAAAGACCCTTATTATATAGGAGTGTTTTTGGTTGGAGCTTATCAGGAAATTCTTGGCGACTTACACAATCTGTTCGGTGACACCAATGCGGTTCACGTCTCCGTTGACGAGAAAGGTTATTATATCGACCAGATAATAGATGGTGAGACTGTAGCCGAAGTTCTGGAATACGTACAATACAGTCCTAAAAAGTTGGTTAGAACTGTTGAGTCGTGGGTGACGAGCTGTGTAAAGCAAGGTAAGATCACTGTTGAAGAGGGTAAGGAATTCCTTTCAAACTACCGTTCCGGATTGTATGGATACACTTATTTGGAATAGAAATGATCACAATGCGATAGAACAAAAAAACGGAGAATCATCATTCTCCGTTTTTCTTTATCTTAGAAACTAATTCAGGCAGAGCTTTAAGAGTACTTATTTCTCTCCATTTCTTCCTTGCCTCATCGGCAGGTATTCCGAAGTATGTCATACCTGGTTTTGTATCTTTGTCAACGCCTGTATATGCGAGCACTGTTGTACCTTCAGCGATGACGAGATCTTTATTCACGGCACCCATTGCCCATATTGATACATTATCCTCCACTCTTGTGACGCCTCCTACTGAAGCATGCGCTCCGAGGAAACAATTCTTGCCGAGTTTCGCGTCGTGACCAATCTGAACAAAGTTATCCATTTTAGTTCCTTTACCTACAATAGTATCGCTGGTGACACCTATATCGACGCAACAACAAGCTCCTATTTCAACATCGTCTTCTATGACGACTCTGCCGCATGATTCAAATTTCACGAAACCATCGGGACGGCGTTGGAAGTAACAAGCATCACCACCTATCACGCTGCCAGCTTGAATGATGACATTATCACCAATTACAACATGATTGTATATCGTGACATTAGGATGGATGATACAATTCTTACCAATCTTAACTTTATCAGCCACAAATGCGCCAGGTTGAATTATCGTACCTTCACCTATCTCAGCTTTTGCGCTTACCATAGACGTTGCCGGTTCGAATCTACGATACGACAATATGAGTTTGTTGAAAGCATCTAAAGGACAATCATGAACAATCAATGCTTTGCCTTCAGGGCATTCTACTTCTTCAGAATTAATAATTATCGTTGTTGCAAGTGAATTCAGTGCCTTGCTGTAATATTTAGGATGATCCACAAATGTGATGTCACCTGGTTCGACTTCATGAATCTCATTAAGACCAGATATCACGAAGTTAGGGTCGCCGATTATCTTTTTAGCTCCAACATAATCGGCAACACATTTAAGCGTGGTGTGTGGATTAATTTTCATATTAATCTTAAAATTATTTTACTCTTTCAGTATATTCGCCTGTACGAGTGTCGATTCTGATTTTGTCGCCTGTATTGATGAACAAAGGAACTCTAACTGTTGCGCCTGTTTCAACAGTAGCGTCTTTCATAGCGTTTGTTGCTGTATTGCCTTTTTCACCTGGTTCTGTATATGTAACTTCCAAAACAGTCTTGATAGGCAACTCGGCGAAGAGAACCGATTCTGTTGATGTATCAAATACAACATCGCAGACGTCACTTTCTTTAAGGAAGTCTACACCTGTAATTAATTCTCTGTTAAGAGGAATTTGTTCATAATCTTCTTGGTTCATGAAGATGAAGTCATCACCTTCTTTGTAAAGATATTGATATTGACGGCGTTCAACGCGTACGTCTTCTAACTTTTCACTGATGTCGAAACGATGTTCTAATGTACGTCCGTCAACGATACTTTTCAATGTAACACGCATGAAAGTATTACCCTTACCTGGTTTTACGTGTTGGAAATCAACGCAGAAATAAAGTTTTCCGTTGAAACGGATACATGTTCCTTTTTTAATGTCTTGTGAGTTAATCATATAATCTAATGTAAAATGTTAATAATCTTTAAGTAATATTTATACTATAAACATATATTTTATTACGAGGCACAAAAATACAAAAAAAAAGCATTGAAACAAACATTTTCAACACCTAAATTATAACTATATCCTTCAATATATCGACACCTGCGATTCTGTTAAGATTTCTTAACAATATAGTTTTAGAATATGTGAGTTCGCAGCGTAAAGAATCAGCGTCAACCTTAACATATAAGATGTTTTTAGTTATCCTCAAATCCAATGTATGATTCGAGATGAAATCGCCGACGACAGATCGCCACGACTCAAGTATCTTATTCTCTTCTAATCCGTGCTCCCTGTTATGCGTTTTATAAAACTCTTTTATAAGTTCCGCTAATGTGTATCCGTCTTCATTCATCGTCAATAGTTATTACGCCTTGATTCACCTTAAATATCTTATGATTAACAGTAGTATTATCCATGAGCAACTTGATGCGATATTTCTGCGTATCTGTAATGAAGACCTGACCGAAATGGTCGTCACCGACAAGTTTCACCAACTGCTCCACCCTATTGTCGTCGAGTTTATCGAAAATGTCGTCTAACAATAATATTGGTTTATGACCTATCTTCCTATAATTGAAATCGAACTGCGCCAATTTAATAGCGACAACGAACGACTTCTGCTGCCCCTGAGACGCGAACTGTTTCACCGGATGGCCGTCTATAAGCAGTTGAAGATCGTCTTTATGTATTCCAACATTGGTATATGAGCTGAACCTGTCATGATACATGCTTTCCGCCAACAATTCAGCGTATGGTTTTTCATTTAATGCTGAAATATAACTTATCGAGACCTTTTCTTTTGTTCCAGAAACTATCTCATAATACCTTTGAAAAACAGGCACGAACTCTTCTAAAAATGATCTTCTTTTCTCATTGATGGGAACAGCGTTTTGTATCAACTGATGATTCCAGATCTCAAGAAGGTTACTATCCCATATTTTATTTTCTAAAAAAAATTTAAGTTGTTTGTTTCTTTGCTGCAACGCCTTGTTATAATTCAAAAGTGAATTTAGATAGACTGCGTCGAACTGAGAAATCACACCATCAATGAATTTACGTCTCAACTCGCTACCTCCATTTATCAAGTCACTGTCGTAAGGTGAGATCATCACCAATGGAATCTTCCCGATATGGTCGGCAAGTCGTTCATATTCTTTCTTGTCGCAACGGAAAGATTTCTTCGAGGCATTTTTCTGTACACACGAAATCGTATGCAACTCATCGTTGTCGAAATGAAAATCACCGTGGATAGCAAAAAAATCCTCGCCGTGTTTTATATTTTGTTTATCTGTCAGAGAAAAATAGCTCTTACAAAAAGCCAAATAATAAATGGAATCCAAGATGTTGGTCTTGCCCGCCGCGTTCAGTCCCACGAAACAATTGATCTTTTCAGACAAAGACAAATCAGCCGACTGACAATTCTTAAAATTGTTTAACTTAAGTTCCCGAAGATACATTATTAGTTAATGTTTTTTGAAACTATTCAAATTAGTCGTAATGGTAATGTAATTCGGCGAACCGTGTATATGCATCTCTGAACGGGAATAACTGATCTTGAATTTATACACGTTGATTCCTACACCATACGACAGACCTACAGCACCTTTCTTGGTAGGCGACTTCATGGTCTGACGATAACCGTAGTTATAACCGATTCTAAGACTTAGATTTTTTCCGAGATTCAGTTCACCTGCGAACACAAAGTGCGAGAACAAATTCTTTGCGAATTTATCCACCTTGCTTTTCTCCACGACCTGACCTGTCATCGGATCATAATTGCCTTCTAAATCGAGAGGGTCGTTGTAAGTAAGATCCCACTTTTGCAAATTATCATAAACCACTATTATGGTAAATGGAAGATGTTCCAAGCTCTTCGACGCACCTACTTGCATTCTGAAAGGCAGTTCGTTTATGACACTCTGATAGTTATTATGAAGTTCTCTTCCTATGTTACGTGCAGCCAATGAAAAAATCCAATCCGACTTTGTTTTATAAGTGGCTGCCAAATCAACTGCTAATGCAAAAGACGTATTGTCTTCATATTGTATGCCGCCGAATTTGAGGTTCGCACCTATTGATATTCTGTCGTTCAACTGACGCCCCCATCCTAAATATACTGCATAGTCAGAGACTGAGAACTGATTGTTGTCGATGTTGCCCGACTCATCGGTATAAAAGAAATCTCCGTAATTATGATATTGTATCGTTCCGACAAAACTTCCTATTTTCTCAAAAGAATGTCCATATTGAACAGTTCCGAAGTTTATGTCGTTGAAATAATCGACATACGACAACGACATGGAATTATTCATTTCAGGATTTATCAAAGAAGGGTTAAATGTAGAAAGTTGAATGTCGGAATCATAAATTGGAAGCATCACACCTCCGAGCGCAGCGACACGTGCCGAATTGGTAGCATTAAGAAAGGTATATGTACCATCTTTTTGTTGTGCAGAAAGATTTAACAACATCATCAACAGCAGAAACAATACATATATCCTTTTTTTCATAATTATTAATTTTTAATGGGAAACGAAAAAAATCTTAAAATATTATTAAGAATCCAACAAACCGATACCTTTTTTTACAACAGCACCTTGATCATTAAGTTTCTTCAATATCCTATCCAAGATTCCATTGACGAAAATCTTGCTTTTAGGAGTACTGAAATATTTAGAGATCTCGATATATTCGTTCATGGTCACCTTGACGGGAATGTATGGGAAACAGCAGAACTCCGTAATTGCTAATTTTAATATGATCATATCCATGATACACACGCGTTCTTTCTCCCAGTTGGAAGTGTTTTCTCCTACCATCTTACCATATTCGGAATCATGAAGGAGGACTTTCCTGAACAAATTCTTGACAAATTCCTTGTCTTCATTGACGGGATCGTTGCCTGTCTTATAAATGGATGGAAGCGATGTGTTTTCGTTGAAGTTAGCCTTCATTTCAGTAAAGAATTTTACCAACATCGAAGACACTAAATGATAATCGTCGACGAAGAAAATACTCTTTTCTTCATAGAAATCCTGAAGAACTTCCAAGTCGGCGAAATACTCATTAATCATCTTGACGATGAATTTCTTGTCGTGATCGAAGTTATCAACAGAATCTGACATATATTGTTTATACTCTTCGGTTTCACGCATCTTGTTGTAATATCCTCTTACGATGTCCTGATGATCAGCCCAATTGATCTTCAGACGTTCTTCTTCTTTGCGAAGATCTTTATTGTTTTCCAAAGCTACGAGCACTCTGTTTTCTACGTAACGCATATTAGGATTAAGATCATCAGCTGTAGGGAAATTCTTATGTTTGTTTTCTTCTATCCTATTCTCAGCGAAACGTTTTGTCTCGACGAGAAACGAGATCTGCCATACGAACAGGTCTCTCAGTTTCTCTATGCTGTCGATAAGATGCTTTATTCCGTTTTCCACGAAATCTTCACCCGATTCCTGATAAGCATAAACTGCTTGTAAAACCTTGACTCTTAAAAATCTTCTGTTTATCATATCTTTATGTTTTAATATATTTACTTATTACGATTTTCTTAACGCCCTGAAAAAGAAATTAATGTCCTTCGACAATGAATAATCTCTTGCATACATGAGATTCAGATGTTCTTTCTCTTCCTTGCTCAAGCCTACTCTGCTCATATTGGCAGACGGGTCGAAGATACCTTTCTTAATCTTTGGTAATCTTCTGTTCGCATCCGAATCTTCGAGTTCGCAATAGCCAATCCAGGAATATTTTCCCGACAAGACCTTGAAACAATTTTTCAGGAAAGCGAACGGTTTGTTAATGAAGAACACGAGGAAAACCCATAAGATGATTCCGAGAGATGACGACAACAAGTCGAAGAGACGTTTCTTTCTTTTGTTGGAATTGGTATTGATTGTCTTGATGTCGATGGTATATAAGTCGCCTCTTGTGTTTATCGAGTTGCTACCTATTATCGAGAGCGTGTCTTCAGGAGCGATTTTATAATCGAGCGACGATTGCCATTCTTCCATTTTATCGATAATGAGCTGATGTGAAATATCTTTAGAGCAGAAAATTATCTCATTGATCTTATATATCTGTATAATCTCAGGTACTTGTTTCAACGTTCCCAAGAAATCATCAGGCAGTTCTTGATTTTCGAAAGGAGAAATCGCACCGATGAAATCCGGTTTTATAGAAGTGCTTTGCAGCAATTGTTCGACACGATTGGTTTCCTGTTCGCTTCCGATCACAAGGAAACGTTTCTTGGCGTTCTTGCCATATTGGAAATTAGGACGTTTCAACAGATAGCCTATCCATCGCGTTAATGACATCTCTGCCGAGACCCAAATCATGCCCAAGAGGATAAGCGCCCTTGAGAAACGCAGACTTTCCGGCAACAAGGCATACAATATTAATATGAGCAAACTTCCCAAGAAGACTCCCCCTACCGCCGGTGCGACTTTATACGGTTTATCATAACCTCCGGAGAAATACGATGTCACTAACCATATCAGGAGATATATCGGTAATATTATCGCGAACAACGTGATCGGATAAGTTCCGTCGCCTTCATATACCATAGTGTTTCCCCAGAAATAACCGATAAATGCTAGTCCGGCATAACCTAAAATTGTATCTAACAGAGGCTGAACCGCCTTACTGAAGAATTGCGAGAGAAGGGCAAGAAACGCCTTGAAATATATGGCGAGGTTGATGAAGAATGAAAAAGTCTTTGCGCCTTTATCGGCGAAGTGTTTTCTGACAAAGATCTCCATCGCCTTATAAAAAACCAGAACATAGTTGACGCTTGTCTTCTTTGTACTTTCGCCTTTATAATGAATGATTCTGGTTTTCGGGTAATAGTAATTTTTATATCCTGCGAGTGTTATTCTATATGAAAGATCGATATCTTCGCCATACATGAAGAATGTCTCATCTAAGAGTCCGCATTTATCGAGGGTTTCGCGGCGCATCAGCATGAAAGCACCTGCGAGAATCTCCACCTCATTAATCTCGTCATTATCGAGATGTCCGAGATAATAACGTGCGAATCTTTTTGAGTGAGGGAACAGTTTCGTCAAGCCAAACATCTTATAGAAAGCAGTCGCCGGCGTAGGTAGCCCGCGTTTTGATTCCGGAAGGAAACGTCCTTTGCCGTCGACCATCTTAACACCGAGACCGCCCGCATCAGGATGAGAATCCATGAACTCTATAGTCTTCGTGAAAGTGTCGTCTTCAACAACGGTATCAGGATTTAAGAGAAGGACATATTCGCCAGTAGATATCCTGATAGCTTGATTGTTAGCGCGGCTGAAACCGACGTTATCTTTGTTGGCAATGACTTTTACTTCAGGGAATTTGTCCGCGAGCATTTTTAAAGAACCGTCAACGGAATTGTTGTCAACAACAAAAACTTCCGCTTCAATATTAGCAATGGCTTTCCTCACCGAGAAAAGACACTGCTCGAGGAAATGCTCGACATTATAATTTACTATGACTATAGATAATTTCATGAACCAAATTGAATTGCAAAGGTAATGAATTTTTACACTCAATTATTAACACAAATAGTTTTTTTTATTGCCTATAAAATCTTATCTTTGCATAAAAATGAATTAAATGGTAAAAAAGAGAAAGTCGCTTCGTTTCGGACTGATGATTAACAGTTTAAATGTCGAGCAATGGCAGCACGACACCATCAGACTTTTGATGGATAACGGAATGAAATTATCTCTTATCATCCAAAAAGCCGACAGCACCTTCCCTTTCTCTATCACAAAAAAAAATAAAAACAAATCGCACGGGCATTTTCTGTACAGACTATGGAACAGATTTCTCTTCCATCCCCGAAGCAAATTTCCTATAAACATCGATAAGTTAACCGATGGGATCCCGACAATTTTCTGTGCGCCACGCGTGATAAGAGGCATCTCTTACTTCAACGAAATGGACATACAGGAGATACGAAACCAAAACCTTGACTTCATACTTCAACTTGGATTCGACATCGTGGCTGGAGAAGTCATTAATACAACAAAGTATGGTGTATGGAAATTTAATCATGGCGACAGCTTCTGGAGATATATGAGAGGCAAACATAGCAACAGCGTGATTCTGCAAAAACTCAGCGGTAAGGAAGAGAAAGAAATTTACTTAAAAGAAATTAAGTTAAGTACAATACTTCATAGCTATAAGGCTCATTTAGAACAACTGCATTTTGACGGTTCTGTTTTACCTCTGCAAGTATGTAAAGAAATTCTTACTACAGGAGAACTCAAATCAATGACCATCGATTCCAAGATAAAAGAATCGCATCTACCCAACGATTTCAATATGGTAAGATATTATCTGAAATCTGTGTGGAGAAGAATTGCTTTTCATCTCAACGATTTGTTCCGACAGGAAGATTGGAACGTAGGTTATTGCAACAGTCCTATCGAGGATTTCGTCTCTGCAAAAGAGAATGAAGAACTTGAAATACATTGGTTCAAGAAGCCTCGCAAGAACTGTTACTTTGCGGATCCTTTCATCATCAAAACGGAGAAAGACACATACATCTTTTTCGAGTGGTATTCTTATTCAAAAGGTAAAGCCGATTTAGCCGTCGCTCGTAAGTCGGAAGATTTTAAACAATATCACATCTTAACTAATTTTAAGGAACATAGGTCTTATCCATACGTCTTCTCGCATGAAGGTACGATCTATTGTATGCCAGAGGCTAACCAAACGAATCAGGTATGTCTTTATAGATTCAATGAAGAAAAATTAACCGTTGAAAAGGACTGTGTCTTGTTGGACGGATTCCCTATTGTCGACGCCACTTTATATCACCATGAGAACAAATGGTTTATGTTTTTGGTAAATCAGAAGAAGTCGCATTCGCATCTCGAGATATATCATTCCGATAATTTGAAAGGACCATATCTTCCTCATCACAACAATCCGGTCATGATAGATTGCAGCAAGGCGCGTCCAGCAGGTAAGATCTTCAGTTGTGATGGCAGAATAATCCGTCCATCGCAAAACAGCACCTCGCATTATGGAGAATCGTTGATATTGGAAGAGATTGAAATACTGTCGGAAAAACAGTTTTCTACAATTCCTTTCAAAATCATCGAACCTATCGAGAACAGCGATTACGGCAAAGGCATCCACACCATTAACGGAGATGATAAGATAACGGTCTTCGACGGAAAGAGGTTTGTCTTCACCATATCGGGACTTAAACAACAATTTAAACAAAAGATACGTAAGTAAATGATAAAGAAAATATTTGGAACATTTGGAACACGTCTGCTAAACGCCATAGTCGGTTTTGTCACGCTATGGTTCGGCACTAATTTCCTCGGCAAGGAAGCCTGGGGAATTGGAGCAACTGTACTTGTTGATGTTTCACTACTTCTCATCGCTGTCGAACTATTATCTGGCAGCGGTCTCATCTACTTCACGCCGAGGAAACCATTTTCTGTGATATACAAACTGTCGCATATCTGGATATTTACCATCGTAGGAATTATATGTATAATCTTTTACGCTTTATATTCTTTATGTCCGAACATTTATCACGGTTTTGTCCCGGAAGGCTACGGCATACATATTATAATTATGGTGTTGCTGTATAGTTTCAACAACTTCAACATGAACGTACTTCTCGGCAAGGAACGTGTCGGCACTCAAAATCTGTTGTTTATCATACAATTCATGACACAGATGATCTCGATGATAACATATATCTTCATCTTCGACATCCGTAATGCCGATGCCTTTGTATATTCCCTAATAACGGGTTATGTCATGGTAAACATATTCGGATTCATATCTATCTTAAGATATTTTAAGAAATCAGACACAAAGTCGGAGAAGGTATCATTGATAAGTACTGCGAAGGAGATGCTTCAGTTCGGAAGTATGATACAGCTTTCCACCTTAGTCACCATGATCAACAGAAGAATAAGTTATATCGTAATAAAAAACGTCTTCGGTGACGGTGAAGTCGGGGTCTACACTTCAGGCACACAGGTCTCGGAAGCAACGAAGCTAATAGGTCACAGCATCGCATTAGTCCAGTTTTCCACCATCAGCAATATGGATGACGACAAGAAGGCCGCCGCCATAACAGTGACGTTCCTAAAACTCGCCTGCGTGTTGACAGCCATATCCATGTTTGCCATCTGCCTGATTCCTAAGTCGGTATTTGCCTGGATATTCAGCGACGAGTTTGCCGGCATAAAAGATGTCCTGCTGACTTTAAGTCCGGGGATGGTATTCTTGTCAGCTGACATGGTGTTCAGTCATTATTTCTCAGGAATCAACAAACCTAAATATAACCTTTACGGCACATTGGTAGGCTTGGCGATTACAATACCTTCCATATCAATACTCATCCCGATGTATGGTATCGTCGGAGCTGGAATTTCCGTCTCGCTGACTTATTTCGGGACGATACTTTACCAGTGGATAATCTTCAAAAAAATCAACGGGACAAGAACAAAAGAACTCATCCCGACGTTAAATGATTTTAAGACTTTGGTAACGAGTGTCAAAGCTCAATTTTTCAAATCATGATTATTAACTATTAAAACATAAAATTATGGATTTCTTAACACAAATTAATTTAGTTGAAATATTAAGTTCATTCATCGTACTCTTCGTCATCATCGACGTAACAGGTTCGATACCTATTTTCTTAAGTCTCAAGAGCAGCGAGAAAAACATCAAGGCAGGACAGGCGTGTCTGATAGCGTTGCTGATGTTTGTAGGATTCTTCTATGCCGGCGACTGGCTTTTGGATTTATTCAGCATCGACGTTGCTTCGTTCGCCGTGGCAGGTTCGTTCGTGATCTTCATCTTGGCTTTGGAGATGGTTCTCGGATTCGACATCATCAAATATGACAGTCAAGGTTCTAACGTATCTATTGTACCTGTAGCCTTTCCTCTTTTGGCCGGACCTGGCGCATTGACAGCTCTCCTCTCCTTGCGCGCCGACTACTCCGTCATCAACATCATGATAGGATTGGTCCTGAATCTTACGATAGCTTATATCGTGATACGTTTCGTGGGAAAGATCGAGAAATGGTTAGGTAAAGACATCATTTTCATATTACGTAAGTTCTTCGGTGTCATCCTGCTGGCATTGGCGGTAAAGCTGTTCGCAAGCAACCTTTCCATCGTGATTGAACAATTGACAATTAACAAATAATTATGAATTATGCATTATGAATTATGAATTATACATTAACAACAATCCTTGGATTTAGCATAATATTTATAATGACGACATTAGGTTCGTCGTTGGTTTTCTTTTTCAGGAAAGACATTTCAAAAAGTGTCAACTCATTTTTGTTAGGCATTGCTGGAGGCATCATGGTAGCTGCTTCAATATGGTCGTTGATAATGCCTTCCATCTCAATGTCGGAAGAGACATTCGGCAAATTAGCATGGTTACCTGCAGCAATAAGTATTATCTTAGGCGGAGTCGTTTTAGCATTATTGGACAAGATTGTTCCGCATATACACAACGGCACGCATCAGGAAGAAGGTCCTAAGTCGCACTTTTCCAAATCGATGAAATTGTTTTTCGCTGTAACCTTACATAACATACCGGAAGGATTAGCTGTTGGCTTCGCTTTTGGAGCTGCCGCCGTCGCCGGTGAAAATGCTGCATTTATCTCAGCGTTAGGACTCGCCATCGGTATAGGTATCCAGAACTTTCCGGAAGGTGCCGCCATCTCATTACCGATGCGACAAGTGACCGGAAGTCGTGGCAAGGCGTTCCTCTTCGGCATGGGCAGCGGCATCGTTGAACCTCTGTCGGCTATAGTAGGATTTTTCTTGGCATCGCATCTCATCGTCTTGCAGCCATGGCTTCTCGCCTTCTCCGCCGGAGCGATGTTGTTTGTCGTTGCTGAAGACCTGATACCGGATGCCAACATAAGCGAGAACCCTCACACAGGAACGTGGGGTTTTATGATAGGATTCATCATAATGATGATTTTAGACGTCGCATTAGGATAAAATAAGAGAGACCTCATTTGAGGTCTCTTGTCTTATAAGTACTTCTGAGCGAATCAGACAAATAAACTGATTATATTCAAAATCACTTCGGAAGCTTTCTCCATGCTTTCCAATGGAACGTACTCGTACTTGCCGTGGAAGTTATGTCCGCCAGCGAAGATGTTAGGACAAGGCAATCCCATGAAACTGAGGTTTGCTCCGTCGGTGCCGCCACGGATAGGCTGTACCTTCGGCTTGATACCTGCCATCTCGATAGCCTTGATAGCTTTCTCCACGATGAAATAATGAGGTTCCACCTCCTGACGCATATTGTAATACTGATCTTTCATGTCAACTTTAACAGCGTCATTATATTTCTTATTCAAGAACTCTACGATAGAATTCAATAAAGTCTTCTTCTCTTCAAACTTGGCTCTGTCGTGATCACGGATAATGTATTGCATTGAGGTCTCTTCCACAGTACCTTTTATCTCGGTAAGAAGATAAAATCCTTCATAACCACATGTGAACTCAGGACGCTGATTTACAGGTAACATGGCGTTGAGTTCCATAGCTATCTGCATAGAATTGACCATCTTGTCTTTGGCATAACCCGGGTGGATGTTAGCACCTTGAATGTGAATCTTAGCAACAGCGGCGTTGAAATTTTCGTACTCCAACTCCCCTATCTCGCCGCCGTCGATGGTATAAGCATATTTAGCACCGAACTTCTTGACATCGAACTTGGCCACGCCACGACCTATCTCTTCATCAGGAGTGAAACCTATTTTAATCTCACCGTGTTTCACCTCAGGATGTTCCATAAGATATTGAGCGGCATACATGATAGCAGCGACACCGCCTTTATCGTCGGCACCTAACAATGTAGTTCCATCGGTGGTTATCATAGTCTTGCCGATATAATTCTGCATCTCAGGGAAGTCAGACACTTTAAGTACTATATCTTTTTCAGCGTTAAGCATGATGTCGCCGCCTTGATAGTTCTCAATGATTTGAGGCTTCACATCTTTGCCCGAAGCGTCAGGTGATGTATCGACGTGAGCTATGAATCCTATCGCAGGAACTTCATTATCAACATTAGAAGGTATCGTCGCCATGACGTAACCGAATTCATCAAGTTCGGCTTTTATTCCCATAGCTTCAAGCTCATCACGAAGCATTCTGAGAAGATTAAACTGTTTCTCTGAACTTGGCTGTGTCTCCGATTCTGGATCTGACATCGTATCAATGGAGACATATCTTAAAAATTTGTCTAATAATTTTTCCATGATGTTAATGTATTTTAATTTATCATTTTTTGAGACGTGTCAACGATCTTTGGTATCGTCGACGCGTACAGACGTGTCAACGACATATTGATTATTTTTAATTAGTGTCGTCGACGCGTCTCTACCATAATTTTCAGTTTTCAACTTTCAACTTTCAATTCGTAAGACGCAACAATGATATATTGTTTATTTTTAAGGTATCATTGGTACGTCTCTACCATAATTTTCAATTTTCAGTGCTTTATGTTTCTCTTTGAAATCTTTTTGTCTTTCCTTCAATCACATAGCTCGCTATGCTCTTTCGAGAAAAACAAAAGTATTCTCAAAGATAAAATCAAAAATCACCCGATAAGCAATTTATAGAAATCCCCTATAATCAAAAATATCTTTTTCATAAACTAATCAATTTTTTCAATACAATGTAGATATAGATAATATGGGCTTTCCGGGATTCCATCTGAGTGCTTTGACTCTACTGAGACTGCAACTCTTATTTCTTCTCCATTATTTCTGAATTTCATAGGTACTGTCTTCTTTACGACACCAATACTACATGTAGGATAGCAATTATCTGGGATAAAAACAGCATTGACATCATGCGCATGAAATCCATCAGTATCTATAGTTATTTTATCATCGAAATAAGTAAAATAACCAGTATCATAATACCCATTTGCATCTGCACAGCCACTTTTCTTTGTACAACTTGAAAATATTACAATGAATGTTGCACACATTAAGACTGATAATAACGATTTTTTCAGAAATGCCTTCAGCGAGTCACCACCTATTATTATAAGCAGCAGGAGAAGGACTTGCTTCGTAATGTTTAAATTTTTCATGTTTTTATTTTTTTGTCAACGGTCAACAGACAACGGACAACAGACTTTGTCCAGATTGTTTATCCTTTATTATTTTCAATTTTCAGTTTTCAACTTTCAATTCATAAGACGCAACAATGATATATTGTTTATTTTAAAGGTATCATTGGTACGTCTCTACCATAATTTTCAATTTTCAACTTTCAATTTTCAATTCATAAGACGTGTCAACGACATGTTGTTTATTTCATTAGTGTCGTCGACTCGTCTCTACATTGTACAATTTTAATTGTTAATTGTCAATTGTTAATTCTTAACTCGTTTTGAATCCCATATCATATAGATGATGATTGCGACATACATGAACAAAGCTACCAATGAAGCCCATGGTGTTTGTGCGAAGGCTGTTCCGTCGGCTGTTCTTACAATCAAATCGACGTTAGCGAACTTCAAGATCGCACTGACGACACCCATCAAGGCACCGCCTGCAATAAAGCCAGAAGCTATCAAAGTACCTCTGTTGTTACGTGCGTTATTGAGAGCCTCGTCTTTGCTGCGAGTGCTTACGTACCATGAGATTGCGCCACCTATTAATAAAGGTATATTCAGGTCGATTGGGATAAACATACCGAGAGCGAATGGCAATGCCGGAATCTTAGCGACAGTCAATATCAATGCTATTACTGCGCCGATGCCGTATAACAGCCATGGTGCGCTACCGCCCGACATCATAGGTTCGATGACAGCCGACATCGCGTTTGCCTGAGGTGCTACTAATGCGTCATCGCCTACGAAACCGTATGCTTTGTTCAAAACCATGATAACGCCAGATACCGTAGCGGCTGCTACCGCTACACCGACGAACTTCCATATCTCCTGTTTCTTAGGTGTCGTTCCAATCCAATATCCGACTTTCAAGTCGGTGATGAATGCGCCAGCTACTGCCAAAGCGGTACATACCACGCCGCCGATAATAAGAGCTGCTGTCATTCCCATCGCGCCGCTCAATCCTGCTGCTACCATAACTAATGATGCTAATATCAAGGTCATAAGTGTCATACCACTAACAGGATTTGAACCTACGATAGCGATAGCGTTAGCAGCTACTGTAGTGAATAAGAATGAAATCACTGCCACGACTAAGATGCCTACCAAAGCGTGTTTTACATTACCAACCACGCCGAGCCAGAAGAACAAGAATGTTATTATCAAGACTACGATAATACCTATCACGACGAATTTCATCGAGAGGTCACTGTCGGTACGTGTCTCAGTCACATTGTTTTTCTTTCCTTTAAATTCGTTGGCAGCCAAGCCGACAGACGATTTTATCACGCCCCACGACTTGATGATACTTACCACACCAGCCATCGCGATACCGCCGATACCGATATGACGTGCGTATTCTTTGAATATCATCTCAGGCTCCATCTGTCCTATCGTCATGCTGATACCTGAGTTCATGAGGTCGATGACTTCATTACCCCAGAAGATATTCATTCCTGGAATGATGACGAACCATACCAACATTGAGCCGCAGCAAATTATGAATGCATATTTCAACCCGATGATATAACCGAGACCTAAGACTGCGGCGCCGACATTGACTTTAAACATCAGCTTTGCGCTGTCAGCTACTGCGAGTCCCCATGTCATCACCTTAGTTGACAATGTCTCAGTCCATAAACCGAAAGTTGAAACTAAGAAATCGTAGACACCGCCAATCAAGCCACTGACGACCAACAATAAAGAATCCTTACCTTTTTTCTGTCCGCTGACGAGCACCTGTGTCGTCGCTGTTGCTTCAGGAAACGGGAATTTTCCATGTTGTTCCTTGACGAAATATTTTCTGAAAGGAATTAAAAAAAGTATTCCCAAGATGCCGCCGAGAAGCGAAGCGAGGAATACCTGCATATAGTTGATTTCAATTTCGTAGCCTTTGCCTTGTAAGATGTAAAGAGCAGGCAATGTGAAGATGGCGCCTGCCACCACGCCGCCGGAGCAGCCACCGATAGACTGGATGATGACGTTTTGTGAGAGAGCGTCGTTTTTCTTCGCCACGCCAGAGAGACCGATGGCGATGATAGCGATGGGAATGGCAGCTTCAAAAACTTGTCCTACTTTCAGTCCAAGATAAGCGGCAGCTGCCGAGAACAATATCGTCATCAGAAGACCTATCGTCACCGACCATACCGTCACTTCCTTGTAATTCTTTTCAGCAGATAAAATAGGTTTATAAACCTCACCCGGAGCCAATTCACGTTGCGCGTTCTCCGGCAAACTCATGTTTTCATTGTCGATTTTTTCCATACGAAAATAGTTTTAATTTGTAGGCAAACTTACAATAATTAAAACTATTTTGCAAGAAAAATTATTTCTAAAGTTCTAAAATTCTAAAGTTCCAAAATTCTAAAAACATCACTCCCATCCTCCACCCAACGCCTTATACAATCTGACCATGGTAATCTGCTTGTCGTGATAGGCATTACTCAAGCTTATCTGCGCATTGAAATAATTTCTTTGTGCGTCCAAGACATCCAAGTAACCGATAACGCCGTTGATATATTGCAGCTGTGCGAGTTCCATCGTCACCTTAGCCGACTGTTCTACCAACTGACGTGTCTGATAAATCTCCTTTATCTTATTGAACTCCACCATAGCATTCATCACGTCATAGAAAGCCGAGATGACGACCTTCTCATACCTGTAACATTCCTGTTCGTAGGCGAACTGCTGTGCCTTATGTTTGTTACGGTTCTTGTTCATGTTGAAGATAGGCGACATCAGATTAGCTCCGATGAAAAACATCGGCGACGAAAGCATCGTCATAAACTCGTCTGTCTCAAAGCCTACATTGGTATTCAAGGCTATTCTCGGAAACATATTAGTATATGTCAACCCGACAGAAGCATTAGCGGCGATGAGTTTCTGTTCCGCCATCTTGACATCGGGACGACGTTCCAACAGATCGGAAGGCAATCCTAACGGTATGGAATCTGGCAGCATCAGGTTATTCTGCATCCCTATCCTTTCCACCTTAACGGGATAAGTGCCGGCGAGTTTAAGTATCTCGTTTTCCTTTATCGCTATCTTCTTTTCCAAATCAGGGATCATAGCGGCTGTTATAGCATATTCGAGCTGAGCCTGCTGATATGATGTCTCGCTTGTTAAGCCGCCTTCGAAACGTATCTTCGCTAAACTGACGCCTTCTTCACGAGCTATCAAAGTCTGTTTCACGATACGCAGTTCATTATCCAAAGCTATCAAGTCGAAATAATTCTCAGCCACTTCAGCCACTAAACTCATCATAAGAGCACGTTGTCCTTCAACCGTCGAGATATATTCCGCCACACTTTTTTCGTTAGCCCATCTCAAGTTTCCCCATAAATCGAGTTCCCATGAGATATTAGCTTTAACGCCGAACTCAAAGTCGTTACCGTAATCGTCGCCTCCGTAGTTAAGTCCTTCGTTTTGCGCATACGCAGAACCATTTATCTGAGGGAAATAGCTTGCAAAATCAATCTGTTTCTTGGCAGCCATCTCATTGACTTTAGCGACAGCAATCTTCATATCCTTATTATTTTCCAAGGTGGAATTGATGAGATTACGCAAATTAGTGTCGGCATATATGTCCCACCATTTCATATCAGCTAAGCACGTCGTGTCGCCGAGATATTCTGGATAGTTCTCAGGCATATCGAGTTCCATCCTCGTATATTCTTTACCGATCTTACACGAAGTAAACAGAATAAGGACACCTATTATATATATGTACTTTCTCATGATTTTATTCTTTTGAATCTGTTTTTAATTTTATAAACTACCACGAAGAAGAACGGAACGAGTATGACACCGAAGACCACGGCGAATATCATTCCGAAGAACACACCTGTTCCGATAGCCTGACGACTTGCGGATCCAGGTCCTGACGACAACACCAACGGTATCAGTCCTAAGATAAACGCCAACGACGTCATCAATATAGGACGGAATCTTTTGCGTGTGGCGGTTACTGCTGCTTTCACCACGTCTTCGCCTTCGTCGACCATCACCTTAGCGAACTCCACGATGAGGATGGCATTCTTAGCGGCGAGACCTATGAGCATGACGAGACCTATCTGAAAATATATGTCGTTTTCCAAACCGCATATCCACACTCCGAGATATGAGCCGAGAGCTGCAACAGGCAATGATAGCAACACGGCAATAGGTACCATCCAGCTTTCGTAAAGCGCGGCGAGAAACAAGAACACAAAGATGAACACTAATCCTAACACGACGGCGGTCTTGCCTCCTGCCTGCTTCTCCTGATATGCCAAGCCGCTCCATTCCACTCCAATATTCTTCGGCAGATGTTTCTCAACCAACTCCTCCATAATCTCAGTAGCTTCTCCCGAGCTATAACCCTGAGCCGCCTGACCTCTGACGACAGCACTGTTGAACATATTAAAACGAGTGATGCTTCCAGGTCCGGTGGTGTATGAAGTGGTACCTAATGAAGTCAAAGGTATCATGGTGTTGTTACTTCCCTTCACGAAGAAAAGTCCGATATTGTTCTGCGACTGACGATAGTCGGCTTCAGCTTGTATGTAGACACGATATACTCTGTTAAACAAATTAAAGTCGTTTACATAGACACTTCCAGTATAAGCCTTCATCGTGGAGAAGATGTCTGACATCGGCACGCCTGCAAATCTTGCCTTGTCTCTGTCGACATCGAAATAGAGTTGCGGGATGTCGGCTTTCAACGAAGAGGAGAGTCCAGACAGTTCCTTACGTTTAGAAGCGTAATACATCAAGGTGTCGGTAGCCGCGACGAGATTCTCGAAGGTGGCGTCGGAACGTGCTTCCAATTGCATCTCAAAACCTCCCGATGAACCGAGTCCAGGAATTACAGGAGGCATCGAGAGATATACCTTAGCTTCAGGATAACGTGAAAATTCTTTTCTCACCTTATCCATAATCTCTTGTATCGTCGTGTCGTCACGGTCTTTCCATGGCTTGAGTATCACCGTCAATGATGTCGCCGACTGACTTGTTCCTACACGTGGACTTGAACCTACGACACTTTGAACATAATCCACTTCATCTAATGTCATGAGAAAATCGATGGCTCTGTCGGCGACGACACGCGAACGTTCTAAGGTGGCGTTCTCCGGGAGTTCCAACTCCACCGTGAAATATCCTTGGTCTTCAACAGGCAAGAAACTCGACGGTATTATCTTATGAAGCATCACAATGGATACTAATATCAATCCGAACCAGAAGAAAACCCTCTTCGGATTCCTGACAAGTTTAGATATTATATTACCGTATTTGTTCTCTCCACTCGCAAGAAGCTTGTTAATGGTCCTGAACACCACATTAGGGCTCTCGTTATTCTTTGGCTTTAATATCAAGGAACACATCACCGGACTTAAGGTGAGAGCCACCACTGTCGATATCAAGACCGACACTACTATGGTTATCGTAAATTGTTTATATAATATACCTGTTATTCCAGCGAGGAAGCTTACCGGCACGAACACAGCTGCCAGCACTAACGAGGTAGCTATGAGAGGGCTTACCAAAGTCTCCATCGCCTGTTTCGTCGCCTGATAAGCCGAAATATGTTGTTCCTCCATTATGCGTTCCACGTTTTCTACGACCACAATAGCATCGTCGACGACAATACCGATGGCGAGGACTAATCCTAATAATGTTAAAATATTTAAAGAAAATCCGAATAATAACATGAAGCCGAAGGTTCCTATCAACGAAATAGGCACCGCTATCAACGGTATCAAGGTTGCTCTCCAGCTTTGCAATGAGAGGAACACCACGAGTATTACGAGAAGTAACGCCTCGAATAAAGTCTTATATACTTCCGAGATAGACTCCGAGATATATGTCGTCATGTCGAACGGAATCTCGTATGACATACCTTCCGGGAAGTTACGGCTTATCTCTTCCATTGTTTCCTTCACATTCTTAGCCACTTCCACTGCGTTAGCTCCAGGAAGCATATATATTCCGAGCACAGCGGCGTTCTCTCCGTTGATGCCGCTCTCCGTATTATACGACTGAGCCTCAAGAGATATTCTCGCCACGTCGCGCAGTCTTATCAGGGAACCGTCGGGATTGGCTCTGACAACGATGTCCTCGAATTGAGCCACCGTAGAGAGACGACCCTGCGTCGTGATTGGCGTAGTGACATCGACATCAAACATTGGAGCCTTGCCGAGTTCTCCTGCCGCCGACTCTCTGTTCTGGTCTTTCAAACTCTTCTGAAGGTCGGCTACCGTAAGACCGTAACTCGCCAACTTATCGGGCTGCACCCATATCTGCATGGCGTAATAACGACTGCCGATGTTAGAAACTCGTCCCACTCCAGGGATACGTCTTATCAGGTCAAGGACGTTGAGCGTGGCGAAGTTACTCAGATATATCTCATCGAATTTAGGATCGGATGACGTGAGACATATCGTCATCAGCTGGCTTGGCGACTGACGTTCTACGTTGATTCCGTTCTGTACCACCTCCGCGGGAAGTCGCGATTCAGCGAGCTTGATACGATTCTGAATATCGACGGCGGCAAGTTCCGGATTTGTCTTGATGTCGAAAGTGACAGTAGCGGAGAAGCCTCCGGAGTTGGAACTCGTTGATTCCATATATAACATACCAGGCGTACCGTTGAGCTGCTGTTCTATCGGCGTAGCTACAGCCTGCGCCACCGTCAATGCACTCGCCCCAGGATATGAAGCACTTATCTTGACGACTGGAGGCGTAATCTGCGGATATTGATCAATAGGCAACATCGTCAAACCAATGAAACCTACTATCACTATCAATATCGATACTACTATAGAAAATACGGGTCTATCTATAAAAAATGAAACTTTCATCTTATTTCACTATTACTTAATTATTATTAACCAACACTAATCATTGATATAAAAATCAACCTTATCTCCAGGATTAAGCTTATGATAACCTTCTGTGACAATAAATTCTCCTGCACTCAAGCCTCTCTCGACGACGACATTATTTCCTATTTCAGGACCAATTTCTATGAAACGTCTCTCAACGGTGGAGTCTGTCCTGAGCACATAAATATATGCGCCGCCTTTTTCAATATCGACAGATTTGAGAGGGACGACATTAGCGTTTTCCCTAACGTCGAGGAGAAGTTTCACTTTGGTAAACTGTCCCGGCAACAAAGTCCTGTCGGGATTCGTCATCTCGGCACGTACCGAGAAGGTGCCTGTAAGTGCGTCTACTTCCGGAGCGGCGAAATCAACTAAACCTTGATATGGATATATCGTGTTATCAGCTAATGTTATTGTCACGCTCGGCTGCCACGAACGTGTGGTATCTTCTTGTCCTAACTCCACATTCCTTTCTTTCGACTTAAGATAATCCAACGCCGTCATGCTGAAGTCGATCATGACAGTATCCATTTTTATTATCGTGGCGAGATGTGACTTAGCACCAGGACCCACTAAAGTTCCGAGGTCGACCTGACTCTCGCTGATATAACCTGATATTGGTGAGTTGACCGTTGTATATCCAAGTTCCAACTCCGCCTGATATAAGTCAGCCTCGCTCATAGAAACAGAAGCGGTAGCCGTCTCGTATGCAGCGGTGGCATTATCCAAGTCTAACTGACTGGCGGCGTTCTGCGAATATAACGGACGTATTCTCTCCAAGTCGCGTTCCGCCTTTCGAGCCTGAGCCTTGTCTTTATTGAGCTGAGCCTTAGCCTTATCTACTTTCGCCTTATATCTGTCTTGACTGATGACGAACAGAAGTTGGTCTTTGGAGATATAAGTACCTTCTTCAAAAAGCATCTTCTCAAGATAACCTTCAACACGTGCCCTTATCTCAACAAACTGATGCGCTCTAACCCTTCCGACATATTCCCCATATATCTCTACGTCATCCTGCTTGACTTTCTCAACGACGACGACCGGGTTGACTTCTACCTCCTCTTCTTTTCGCAGCAACTGCACAATGACGACTGCTACAATAGTCAGCAATAAAATAGTAATGATAGCTTTCTTACCTTTAATGATAAGTTTCTTAAATAAATTTAGTTTTTCCATATATAAATAATTATCATATACAGGAAAAACAACGATTATACCAGCATAGGATATAATATAAATACTTAGAAATCAATGGTGATTATCAGATGCTCATTTTTGCGAGTGTGGAAGAGTGTGGAAAAAATACACAATTTATTCTCTAAAGAATGTTTTTCAGCTCATCCAATTTTTCTACGATTCTGAGATTCTTTGTTTCTAAACGCTTACGCGACACATGACCTCCCGCATACAGTATACAATTGAACCCACAATGCTCCGAGACTTCCGCGTCGTGAAGTGTGTCGCCAACCATAAGGCATTCTGAAGGATTGAGATCCAATTCGGAAACGAGTTGCTTTCCCAACGATATTTTTTCACGAGCGTAATTGTCCTTAATACCAAATATTCCGTCGAAGAAATGCGTTATGCCTTCGTATTCTATCATTAATTTAAGATTATCGTCACGCATTGCAGACAAGACTAAAAGACGATAGCCTTTGTCTTTAAGATATTGTAAGGTTTCAGTCACTTCAGGGAAAAGTCTTACGGAATCGACGCCGTCTCTGTATATCCTCACATACTGTTTTGCCGGGACTTCAAAAGGTTCTTTTTCAAAATCGAAACCCGCCGCCCTATAATAATCTATCACAGGAAAAGTAAAGATATCCTTATATTTCTCCATTGTAAGAGTCGGGATGTCTCTCTCCTTAAGCAGGATGTTAACACAATTTAAGGATAATTCGAGATCATCCAACAGGGTTCCGTTCCAATCCCAAATAACAGTCTTGATCATCAGCGACAATGTTTTGTGTAATCTTCCATATTCGGTCTGCCTTTGGCTTCTGCGATCTTGAAATAATAGCAAGCCATGTCGTGGTCATTAATACTTCTGTAATAAATACCAATGTTAAAATATGCTTGTAAATAATCGGGATTTATCTCAATGGCTTTCAGATAGTCTTTCAAGGCTTCTTCTTTTTGGTAGTTGTTGTACTTTGCGCAGCCGCGATGGAAATACGCTTCCGAATTGTCATCCTGATATTCGATTGCCTTGTCGAAATATTCTATCGCTTCTTCAAATTGCGAGTGATACAGATAATCTTCTCCCTTATCCTGATACAATCTCGACTTCTCAGGATTGTTACCGCAGCTTGTTAATAAAAATAAAGAAAGTGATGTTAGTGCTATTGTCCTAAATAATGTTTTCATAAGAATAATAATTTGTTTCTGCAAATATAATAATTAAAATTTATCGTTCAGCGTCAATATCAAAATTATCTATAGAGACTACATTCTCCTCCATATCGTATGTCTTCCACTCTCCTACTTTCATTCCTTCCTTGAACATACCTTCTTCTTTAGGAACACCGTTAGGATAGTAAGATACGTAACTTCCATCTAATTTATCATCTTTGTACGACATCTTCACCATCGGGCGTCCATTGTCGTAATATTTGTTACATATACCATTCTTAATTCCATTTAAGTATTCTGTTTCTTCTGTTATGTTATGCGTTATCGGCGAGAACACAGTCGATGTTCCTGTTAAAACGCCATTATCATAATTTTCCTTAAGAATCAAAGCGCCGTCTGTCTCATTGTAATATTCCCATATTTCGTGCTTCTTCCTATCCGAATATCTGCCTCTCGCTATTATATTGCCATTGCCTGAATACATCTCGCAGGTTGAGATCTGTGGTGTCATCTCCTTTCCTTTTCTTTTCTCATAAATCATCTTAGCGGTAAGTTTTCCTTCTTCCGAATAATAAAGAAATTCTCCTATCGGTTCGTTATTCTTGAATTCACCCTCATATCTCATTTGTCCGTTATCGTGATAATCGACCCATTTACCTTGTCGACGACCTAAATCATCGGTTTTGTTATAATCGTTTTGGGCTAATACAGAAATGTTAAATAATATTAATAATGATAACAAACTTGCTACTTTCTTCATGCTAATTTTTTTTACAAAGTTAAAAATATTTAAGAAATGTAATTATAGAAATCTTCATATTTAACGTATCTTTGCAACAAAAATTATAACTCACACATGCATAAATTATAAATCATTAATTATGCATTATGCATTATGAATTATGAATTAACACACCATGGCGGAATATTCATCTATATTATTGGAGAAAGCGGTCGACGAATTATCTAAGTTGCCGGGTATCGGGAAGAAGACAGCCTTACGTCTCGCGTTGCATCTTTTAGGCGAGGATAAAATAAGGACCGAACAGTTATGCAAGTCGTTGAACGATATGAGGAACAACATAGTGTTATGTAAACGTTGCTACAACATCAGCGATGAGCCGATATGTTCTATATGTTCCAATCCGAAACGCGACGAGACATTATTGTGCGTCGTAGCTGATATGCGAGACGTCCTCGCCATAGAACGCACCTGTTCTTTCAACGGTTTATATCATGTTTTAGGCGGAATCATAAATCCTATCGAAGGCATTTCTCCAAACGATTTAAGAATCAATGAACTTTTGGGAAGAACAATTAATGAAGACATCAAAGAGATAATTCTCGCGTTACCTGCTACCATTGAAGGCGACACCACGAATTATTATCTCTCTAAAGTCTTAAAAGATTTTAAGGGAACGATCAGCACTATCGCTAAAGGCATCTCTGTTGGCGACGCCTTGGAATATGCCGACGAAGTGACATTAGGAAGATCCATCACGAACCGAATACCATATAACAAATAATTGAAAGTTGAAAGTTGAAAGTTGAAAATTAATGTAGAGACGTGACACATTACACCATTGAGAATAAACACGATGTAATTGGTGCGTCTCAATCGAATTGAAAGTTGAAAATTGAAAATTGAAAATTAATGTAGAGACGTGACACATTACACCATTGAGAATAAACACGATGTAATTGGTGCGTCTCAATCGAATTGAAAGTTGAAAATAAAAAACGGGGAGCATTTAGTGTTCCCCGTTTTAACTTATCATTCTATTCTGATTTCATCAAGCATTATCCATGCTTTCTCGCCAGCAAAGTCGTGCCATTCTGGTAGTATCTTGTAGTTCTCAACGTAAACTTTAATATACTTCACGCCGGTAGCATTAAGTATAGCTCTCGCATAATCTTTGCGTTTGACTTCCTTGGTGTTTCCGTTGTAAACAGGCGACTCTGCGAATTTTGGTTCTGTAAACGTCACACCATCAGTAGAGACAGATACCTTAATATCTTTAGGCATCAACACCCAATCATTAGGACATACACCATAACCGACATACAATTTATTGATATTTTTAGGCTGAGAAAGTTCTATTGTAAATTCCGCGTCAACGCCATAGAATCCCAACCAATTTTCACCCCAGTTACCGGCGATACCGACTTTGTTATCCATCAACGCCGTTTCGTAATTCTTCGAATAATTACGATTTGGTTTCTCGACGAATTCTGTTCCCACGATGATTATTCTCTCATATTTCTTGACAGAAGTGAAAGAAGGCAATTTACCATTCACGAACGCCTTAACTTTAATGGTGACAGTCTCACTGATATTGAAAGGTTTAGTATATAACTTAGATTTTGTCGTAGGCTCACTGCCGTCTAAAGTATAATATATCTTAGCCTTAGCGTCGTCACACTCGAGTGTCACCTGCATTTCTTTGTCGAAACGTTCTAAGTTTGTCATAATAACAGGTGTCGCTGTCTGAGAGAAATCGCCGATGACATCTTCCTTATACAATTTTTCTTCCTTATCTTCTTTATAGTTGAAAGGACGAAGTCTTATAGTATATTTATATGTATCATTATTAATAAGGTATTTGTCTAATGCGCCTGGTCCGCAAGTGGCTGTTCCGAGTGGAGCCTGTTTGTAATCTATGTTGACAGTCCAATAGTCAGCCAATTCCATCTGGTTGATTCTCTCCGCTACGGAAAGGTTCTTATCAGAATATTGATAAATGCTGAAGTTGAAGTGTTCGTCACTTGTCACGAACATACCCTGTCCGGCATTGTTCATGAAAGCCACCCAACGTGTATCGGAATGGTTGCCGTTATCTTGCGGTTCCTCATGAAGTTCGAAGAAGTCGGCAGCTCTCTTCTCATACACATTAATCTTACCTGACGAATTTCTGTCGGGATAATTTTCTGTGTCTTTACCGAAATATTTTACCTTATTGAATTGTATAGGCATAAGGAATTGTGTTCCAATCTTAGGGAATGTGCCGACGATATAGTTAGGCTGAACATTAGTGGAGATCACGACATCGGCATTACCATTTATTTCATATACTTGTTCTGTCGTGATAATAGTTTCTTCTCTGTAGTTCTTGAAATCAAGTACGACTGTAACGACAGCTTTCGTAACGCCATTAGCTGATTTCATCGTCTTGGCATTTACCGATCTCGCCACGATATTCAATTCGTTGAGATTAGCGTTCAACCACTTAGGTAGAGCATTACGATCAACGTCGTCGTTAAGTGTTGGCGCTCTCCAGAAGTTAGGTCTGATAGATCCAGCCAACATCTCTTCACCTGCATATACAAATGATACAGGAAGACCTTCTTTCTTATCAATAATGAATTCAAATCTGTCATTTGAGACTACGACTTGCTGTTCGTTATCGGTAAGTTTAATTGTAGGAATATTTGCCAACTTGCTGCCTTCGGGTGTATCAATGTTCAGGTTAAACACATCGTATGCTATTTCTGTTCCGGCAGGTCTCATCGAGTTACCATTCTTTTCCTTGAAAGAGAACTCAATGAAATACTCCAATTTAGCGAATCTCGCTTCATCACCTTCTTTAATCATAGGTTTAGGGATAGAAACAGTGATGGTCTTTGAACCTTGAGGCGGTATCTGTAAATTATCTAATACTTTGGTTTGTATTCTTTTTCTTTCATTGCTATATATTGTATAAGAACATTCGAACTCATTCATCCTTCTGAAGAAAAAGTCGTTATGAATTTCAAAGATACCTTTTTCAATATCAACAGCCTCTACATTAATATTCTGATAAACTTTTTTCACTTCATCGATATGATGATGAGGTATTCTGTCGCTGGTCACTAATCCGTTACAACAGAAGCTGTCGTCATTACCTACACCCTCGAGTTCACCTAAGTCACCACCGGCAGCATACCATTTCCTACCAGTCTTAGTATCTCTCTGTACTATGCTTTGGTCGCACCAATCCCAAATACATCCGCCTTGTAAGTTGTCATATTTGTTGATGACATCCCAATAGTCTTGCATACCGCCGCAGCTGTTACCCATAGCATGAAGATATTCAACCATGATGAAAGGACGATTCAAGGAATCGAGGTTCTCTTCTGCGAATCTCTCCAAATAACTTGGACTTGAATACATGATGCCGATGATGTCTGTATTATAATCATAAAGAGAACGTTCATTGATTACGGGACGAGTGTTGTCGAAATCCTTTACCATCTTGTAAGCTTCTTCCATACAAATACCGTTGCCACATTCGTTACCGAGCGACCAGATGATGATAGAAGGATAATTCTTGTCTCTTTGAACCATATTGTTACATCTGTATTTGAATGCTCCAATCCAACGCTCGTCTTTAGCGAGACTCTCATCGCCGTAACCTTGAGCGTGCGATTCATTATTCGCTTCATCAATGACATAGAGACCATATCTGTCGCACAACTCATACCAATAAATATCGTCTGGATAGTGTGAAGTACGGACCGTATTTATATTATTCTGAAGCATAAGTTGGATGTCGCGTTCCATGATCTCACGACTTACATATTGACCTGTTCTGCCGTCATGTTCGTGACGATTAACGCCTTTTATCACAACAGGTTTGCCATTTACCAACAATTGTCCATCTTTAACTTCAGAAGTTCTGAAACCTATCTTAGCTCCGACAACTTCAACGACATCCCCTTTTTTATCTTTCAATCTTATCGTCATATCATAAAGAGCAGGTCTTTCTGCCGACCATGCTTCCACACGACCAACATTCTTCTTGATACGTAATGTCGAATGTCCCTCAGATTTTTGCAAAGCTATAAGATCTTTTTTCTTAAGTTCTTGAATATATGATTCATTCACGACAAACTTAGCTCCTTCAGAATTTTTAATATCAACTTCCACAGTCAATTTTGATGGAACTTTCTTTCCGTAGTTAAGATCTATTTCTATCTCGAATATACCATTAGAATATTTAGAGTCGAGACCGGCTTTGACGAAGAAGTCGAAGACATTGGTTTCCGGTTTCGAATAGATGAACACATCGCGAGTGATACCGCTGAGACGCCAATAGTCTTGACATTCAAGGTATGATCCATCTGAGAAGCGATAAGCCTCTACTGCCAAAGTATTTTCTCCATCTTTGTTAAGATACTCTGTTATATCGAATTCTGCCGGAGTTTTTGAATCTTCAGAATAACCTACGAACTGTCCGTTAATCCAGAGATAGAATGCCGATTTCACAGCGCCGAAGTTGATATATACCTTTCTTCCATCCCATTCCGCCGGCACATCGAAATTGTGGACGTAACATCCAACAGGATTATATTCCGTCGGAGCGTACGGCTGGTTCGACGGAAACTCATTTTGCTGGTTGATATAGACAGGAATACCATAACCATTTAATTCCCAGTTACCAGGAACTCGTATTGTTTTCCACGACGACACATCGTAACCTAATTCATAAAAACCTTGTGGCTTGTCGGCAGGTCTCTCAACCCAATTGAATTTCCATTCGCCATTGATACATTTATAGTAAGGCGATTGTCTGTAACTCAATTTGCTGATACCTGATTCATCATAATAAGAAATGACATTAGTACGTGGTGTGACCTTGTTGACCTCAAAAACAGATACGTCATTCCACCAATCTGAAACACCGTCAGAAGAGGTCTCTCCTTTTTTCTGTGCCACGACATCAATCGTTAAAGTCATGGCAATTAGTAAAATAATCGATTTGAATTTCATAAGTTATTTATTTAGTTTTAAAATATTCCGACAAATAAAACACATTGCGAAGATAATGAAAATTTCTTAGCTTTAAAAGGATTACGTAAGTGATTTTAAGATATTTTTCGAAAAAAAGACGACACCCTTGCGCCGTCTCTCTTAATTAATCCATCAAAAAATTATACAATTATAAATTATGCATTATGAATTATGAATTGATCATATCTGTTTCATAAGATTAATCATCTCGATTGCTGTTGTTACAGCTTCGAAACCTTTGTTACCGGCTTTAGATCCGGCTCTTTCAACGGCTTGTTCAATATTGTCGGTTGTGAGTACGCCGAAAATAACAGGAACGCCGGTCTGTAAACTTGCGGCAGCGATGCCTTTAGTGGTTTCGTTAGCTACCATCTCGAAATGAGCTGTCGCACCTCTGATTACTGCGCCTAAACAGATGACCGCATCATATTTCTTTGACTCAGCCATTTTCTTTGCAACGAGAGGAATCTCAAAAGAACCAGGCACCCAAGCAAGGTCTATATTGTTTTCGTCGCCACCGTGACGTTTGAAAGCGTCGATAGCTCCACCTAATAATTTATTTGTGATGATTTCGTTAAAACGTCCAGCCACGATAGCTATCTTCTGACCTTCAGCAAGTAATTTTCCTTCTATTATATTCATACCAATTTATTTTTTTGTCAACAGTCAATAGTCGACGAGTTATTATTTATTTAATTATTTTTCAGATTCTCATTTTTTCAGATTCTCAGTTTTTTTCACATGAAGCAAATGTCCCATCTTCTTGTATTTTGTGTAGAGATAGAAAGCGTCTTTTTCGTTGCAAGTCATCTCTATAGGTTCGCGACCGACGATTTCGATTCCGTAAGCGTTCAAGCCTGTTATCTTCATCGGGTTGTTTGTCATGACCGTAATCTTACTTATTCCCAAGTCTGAGAGTATAGAAGCTCCGGTGCCGTAATCTCTGAGGTCAGCTGCGAAACCGAGAGCGAGGTTAGCTTCAACGGTATCCATGCCTTCGTCTTGCAACTTATAAGCCTTCAGTTTATTTATCAAGCCGATGCCTCTACCTTCTTGTTTGAGATAGAGTATCACGCCCCTACCCTTTTCTTCTATTCTGCGCATCGCCTCCTGAAGTTGTTCTCCGCAGTCGCAGCGCAAAGATCCGAAAGCATCGCCGGTGAGACATTCGGAGTGTACACGGCACAAAACGGGTTCTTCTCCTGATATGTCGCCTTTAACCAATGCGATATGATGGTCGCCCGTCACCTTGTCGATGTATCCGTGAGCCACGAAGTTACCGTATTTCGTCGGCAACTCGGCTTCCGTTACCTTCTCCACCAAAGATTCCGTTCTTCTTCTGTATCTTATCAAATCGGCGATGGATGTTATCTTGAGATTATGTTCTTTCGCGAATTGAAGAAGTTCTGTCGTCCTCATCATGGTTCCGTCTTCACGCATGATCTCGCAGCATAGACCGCATTCTTTAAGACCTGCTATCTTCATGAAATCTACTGTCGCTTCAGTATGACCGTTACGTTTGAACACTCCGCCTTCGCGAGCTTCCAATGGGAACATGTGTCCCGGACGACGGAAATCTTCCGGCTTAGCGTCGTCTTCAACAAGTTTCATCGCTGTAATGGAGCGTTCAACAGCGGAAATACCTGTAGTAGTATCGACATGGTCGATGGAGACTGTGAACGCGGTACAGTGGTTGTCGGTGTTTTCTGTCACCATCTGATTAAGTTTCAGCTTATGTGTCAGTTCTTTGCTCATCGGCATACAGATGAGACCTTTAGCGTATGACGCCATGAAGTTGACATTTTCTGTCGTAGCGAACTCGGCGGCACAGATCAGGTCGCCTTCGTTTTCTCTATCAGGATCGTCGACGACGATAATCATCTTACCGTTCCTTAAATCTTCGATAGCTTCTTCAATAGTGTTAAATCTGTTTTCCATTTTATGATGTTTTTTGTTTATTTCAAATTAAAATCCGTTTGATTCCAAAAAATCTACGATATTGTCGGACGTGACTAATCGCGTCCCCACAAACATTTTCTGCACATATTTTCCTATGACATCGTTTTCGAGATTGACGGTGTCGCCGATCTTCTTCGATGTCAATGTCGTTTCTCCCTGTGTATGTTCAATTATTGAAACAGAGAACGAAACGGAATCAACGTCGGTCACTGTCAATGATATTCCGTCGATGGCTATGGAACCTTTCTTTACTATAAGTTCCAATATCTCAGGTCGCGTGGAGAACGACATCCTTATTGCTTTGTCGTCGTTATATTTTTTTATGATTGTTCCGATGCCGTCGATATGACCGGACACTATATGACCACCGAGACGACCGTTGACAGCAAGGGCGCGTTCAAGATTAACTTCGTCATTAACCTTAAGATTCTTGAAGTTAGTCGTCATCATAGTCTCAGGCATGACATCAACGGTGAATGATGTGTTGTCGAATGTAGTCACTGTCAGACAAATCCCATTAGTCGAGATGCTGTCGCCGATATGCATATCCGACATTATCTTATTTGCAGCTACAGTCAGTTTGATACTGTTAGAATGTCTGACTATTGATTTTACTTTTCCTATTTCTTCTATTATTCCTGTAAACATATTTTCTTTTTGTCAACAGATTTTGTTAACTTTTAACTTTAAACCCTACACTTTATCAAAATATCGTTATCAAATTGTTCTATCTTAATATCTTTTAACATTATTGCATCACTCATCAAGTCGATGCCTTTACCGCCGACAGGCGATTTTGAATCTTGTCCGCCTATTATCTTTGGAGCTATGAAAGCGTAAATCTCATCAACGCAACCAGCATCCAAGAAAGTCGCGTTCAATGTGGAGCCGCCTTCCAATAATAATGAGTCGATGCCCATCTCGCCCAACTTAACCATCAGATCATTAATGTCGACATGACCGTTTTTCTCCTCGCAACATAAGATCTCGACGTTAAAAGATTTTAACATTTCCACTGTTGAACTTTGGCTGTTGGCTGTTGAATTTCCAATCGCGAGAATCGTTCTGTAATCTTTAGCTGTCTTAACTATCTGACTTTCCAATGGTATCGACGCTTTTGTATCTACGATTATTCTTATCGGCTGTCGTCTGTTGTCTGTTGCCTGTTGTCTTTCAAGACGACAATTCAGCATCGGGTCGTCGGCTGTTACCGTTCCTATTCCGACGACAACACCCATCATCTCAGAGCGCAGTTTATGAACTAATTGTCGTGATTTCACGTTGGTAATCCACTTTGAGTCTCCGATATGAGATGCTATCTTTCCGTCTAAGGTCATGGCGGTTTTCATCAAGACATAAGGACGTCTCGTCTTAATATATTTTAAGAAAACCTTATTAAGTTCTTTTATCTCATCTTCCAAGACACCTGTAACGACTTCTATTCCGGCATCTCTCAATATTGAGATTCCTTTTCTATCCACGAGCGGATTAGGGTCGAGGATTCCGACGAAAACCTTACTTATACCTTTTTCGATAATTATGTCGGTGCAAGGAGGAGTTTTTCCGTGATGGCAGCAAGGCTCGAGAGTGACGTATAATGTAGCACCGTTAAAATCAGCCTCGTTATTTGTCAGGGCGTTACGTTCGGCATGGAAGCCGCCGTACAACTCATGATAGCCCTCGGATATTATCACGTCATCTTTCACCACGACGCAACCCACCATCGGATTAGGATTCACGAAACCAATGCCTTTCTTCGCTATATCAACGGCACGTCGCATGAATAATATATCTTGTTCTGTATATGACATAAAAAAAATCCCTAAAATTAATTAATAATTTCAGGGCAAAACAAAACACTTTGACATCTTCTACCATCCGGACTATCACCGTCGGTTTCGGAATTTCACCGAATCAGTTCCTGAAAAGGAAGTCGCGGACTGTCACCGCCGGAAAGGAATTTCACCTTGCCCTGAAGATTACTTTGCAAATATACGATTTTTTTGAAAAGATATTGCTGAATAATAATTTATTTTTCATGAATTATGTCGAACAATTTTCCATTCCTGATGTTTCAGTTAAAAAACAACATATTATGAATACAACAATTTCTATCCTCATGTTTCTCGGCTTCTTCGCCTCAGACAAAATCGACAACAAACCTGTACCTATCGATTTAAACAAATTTCTCGGCAAATGGTACGAGATAGCGCGTTTTGACCACAGTTTCGAACGTGATATGCAACGTGTTACCGCTGAATACAAACTACAGCCAGACGGTCGTATCCAAGTCATCAACTCAGGATACAAAGACGGCAAGTTCAAGGAGACGATAGGGAAAGCTAAGACTACCGACACTTCGGGCTTGTTGCGTGTCTCTTTCTTCATGAACTTCTATTCCGACTATCGCGTGCTGATGATCGACAAAGACTATCAGTATGTATTAGTCGGCGGCAACTCACCTAAATATCTATGGATACTATCAAGGACACCACAAATCAGTAACGACACATTACAAAAAATAATCGGTGTCGCAAAAGAAAAAGGCTACGACACCGAAAGACTTATCTTCGTTGAACAATAAAATAAAGACGAACTTTAGAAATTTAGAACTCTGGAACCTTAGAAACAAATTCTAAAATTCTAAAATTCCAGAATTCTAAAATTCTAAATAAGTCCCCACTCCGCAAAGAATCATATACAGCAGAAACACTATATAATGAACTTTAGAAATTTAGAACTCTGGAACCTTAGAAACAAATTCTAAAATTCCAGAGTTCCAGAATTCTAAAATTCTAAATAAGTCCCACTCCCGAGATTAGAAATGCAATGAAAAGAAAAACTTTCTCTTGATACTTATTTATTAAAGTTTATAGTTTATAGTTCATAGTTTATAGTAGTTCAAAGTTCAGAGTTCAAAGTTCTTAGTTCAGAGTTTCTCAGATTTTCAATTTTTCAGATTTTCAGATTTAAATCTGAAATATCCCAACGCCAACGCTCCGAGAATCAGAAGTCCGCTGCCGAGAGGTGCCTCTTGTTCAACACACGAATAGTCATCAATATAACCATGTGAACCAGGAAGCAACGGCATATTCAAGCCCCAGTCGTTCTCGACATCTCTGTATTCCGAATATGATGATGTAAAGAACCCGTCACTTTGAGCAAACAAATTACAGCAACCTAATATTATTATGCTTGATATTATCATTAGTTTCTTTTTCATAACACAACGATTTTTTGAGTTCTTACTTCTTTTTCATTCACGCAACGTACGATAAAAGCTGCATTATTCAATTTACCGATATTGATTGAACCATTATGATATTCTTCTGTCATAACAACTCTTCCCATCATGTCGATGATTTGAATTATTCCTTCAGCATTGATAATAAGTTCTTCTCCAGAAACGTATGCAAAATGACTGTTGTCTGTTGTCTGTTGACCGTTGTCCATCTTAATGATGAAACGTTCTGTATCGTCATTTGAATTTGCAATAAATGAATATTCATTTTCCAAAAGAAGATTGACTTTCTCGCCCGTCATCTTATCAAGAAGATAGAGATTTTCGTAATCGCCTTTAACATCAAATGTCAGAGTGTAGGTTCCCATTTCTTTTGCGTCGAAGTAAAGAGGAATTTCGGTAACATCTGGATTATAAGAAAAAATGCCATAACGTTTTCCTTCATTTCTAACATAGACATCGGCGATATTAGGATTTATGTTGTCCAATTTAAGAAGACCAGCACTTTCTCTGTCACCGAAACGGAGTATAACATTGTCGGACGCATTCTTATTTGATGCTATGATATTGATATAATCAGAATTATCGCTTCTTGATTTTGCTGATGTCTTATAATATTCCAAGGAAACTCGTTTAGTTTCCGCATAAACCATAAAGCCTTCTCCTGACTTTATCACACCTTCAACATTATAGACATATCCTCCTGTAGCAGAATTCAATGTTATGAATCCGTCTTCCGCTATTTTGTTACAATCAATATTTTCTTCCCAAACAATATCAAAACTGAAAGGATTTCCTAACAAATTGAAATTAACCCAATCATTTTCATCATCGTAATTAAGTTCAAATTCAAAAAATTCTTCGTCGTCTTCTATTTCCGGAATGTTTAAAATCCCTTTGAATGCAGCAATATCCTGACTTTGATACGAAGCGATATAACCTATTCCTGGAGTAAATGTCTCTTCAAAATCGTCATGGTTTTTATAGTTGACCCATTGAAGTTCCTGACTTCCGTCGAACTTATATAAGTCGTAGTCGCCTTCTGAGGACACAAAATCTGAAGTTGCCGCATTCGTCACTGGTGAAGAGATGAACTGCCATCCGCTCACAGGATTGCTCCACGAACTCGGATTAACGATGTTCTTCTTGAAAGTAGCAGCCACGTTTTCATTACGTTGGATAATCTGTCCGCCGTCTTCAATTATCAAGGCATCGTAATCAGTGTTGACGATTTTTCCTGTAACTATCAAAACACCTCCGTCCTGAATAGTGAGTGATTTACCTTCATTGATGGATAAAGAATTTACAGTCACTTCATCAGAAACAAGGACGTTACCGTCAATGACGACAGCATCAATCTCTGTAGGTAATGTAGAATTATTCCAGTTGGAAGCATCGTTCCATGAACCATCGCCGGTGAAGGTAACAGGTACTTTGAAATTGATAGCGTATGGAGCGTGGACTTCACCAAACGTACCATTAATAGTGTATTGAATAGTTGTCATGCATTCATAATCCAACTCTTCTTCCGCACTATGATCATATAGTTTAAATGTCAATGTATAAGGCTCATCGCCGCGTGGATAAAGATATGCGATATATCTGTTGAAATCTCCTTCATACTTAAGTCTGACACCGTCGCTTCTCAACTCGTCTCCGTTAAAACAGGCTATCTCAATATCACTTGTCCTAAGTTCCACTCCATCGACATTTACCACAGCAATAATAGACATTGTCATGGACCATTGATTGTCATTAACATCCCAATGATTTCCATTTTCTTGTCCGTAATTAGAATGACAGAGTGTCATCAATAAAAATAAAATCAATAAATTTCTTTTCATAAAAATACAATTTGAATGTCAAGAGCCGAGGAGTTTGCGACACCTCGACCCTTGACAAATGATAAGTTTATTTAACTATTAATCTACAATATTTAACGCTGTTATTTCCTATAGCATTTATGATATATACACCAGGCACTTCAATTCCATCGATGGTGTTTACATCACTGTATTCAGCCACTTTGACACCAATAGAATTGTACACTTCAACTTTCTCGCATATAGTTCCAAGATGTATCTCGTTATTTTTGTCAACAGGGTTAGGATACACCTCGAAGGAACAATAGGTATGATCATTGACGTTCGTAGTACCGAAGTTGATGGTGTAAGGTTCAGGCATGGTACCTAATGTAGCGTCGGCTGAATAATAGATCATTTCGTTGGCGACATAATCGTATTCTTCATCAGCAACTACATCATAATATCTGAACGTAATTTCATCGTTGCCTTCGCCGTGCACTGTCAGGAACAGCAGATAACGGTTAAGATCATCCACATAAACAGGTCTTGCGCTGCCTCGGCATTCACCGTCGGAGAACGCACCGATTTCATAGTCTGTCATCTCTTCGTCATCAACATTAACAACCGCTATGATACTCATGTTAGTCGGATATTTGTTGACATCGACGTTCCAATGTTTCTCCACCGATGTGCTGCCGACATATCTTCCTTTCGAGTTGTTTGAAGGATAGACGAGAGTCTTGGCTGCGCCGGAGGTGTTTCTGTACATATAGCCCTTACCCACTTCGAAACTGAGTTCAGTCTCACCATACCAGCTACCGTTATAATAAGTATTGAAACCTAACTGCGATTTGACATAATCGCCGGAATTAGGAGTGAAATTGGCGAGACCATCTTCCAACGACATATCTTCATTGAGGATATATCCGAACCATGTCCAGTTATTTTGCAATGTTATTGGATGTTCGGCAGGATCCACCAAATTACCGTTGAGGCTCATCTGAGCTTCTTCCAACATCATTATCATATACATCTCTTCTGTTGAGGCTGACTCCATCAGACCATACCAGTTTCCATCATTATACGAGCTGAAAGAAAGCTGACTCTTGATCTGTTGTGCGTTTCCGCCCAAGGCTTTTTGAATACGGTTAAGACCGTCGTTGCCGTCGATGTCAAGATAAGTAGAGACCCAGTTCCAGCCTTCGTTGAGAGTCATCGTCTGGTTAGAATCGTAGATCTTTTTCTGCTCAACTTTCACTGAAATCTGTGCGTTGATGTCATAACCTTCAACGTTGAACGACAGAGATGCGGAGCCTGGAAGTTCACCTTTCAATGTTATCTGAGCCTTACCTTCTTCGTTTATCACTACAGAAGAAATGTTGACGCTGAGGATGAGAGGAGTCTGCGAGACTATGTTCAAAGTCTTGCCTTTAGAAGCCACAGCAGGTATCACACTCACTTCAATTGTGGCTTCCTCATTGTATGTCAGTTGCAATGATGGAGGACATACGATCTTTTGAATCTCTACTTCAACGGTGAATGTCTGGGTGAAGTCGTCCTGCATTCTGATGTTGGCGTAGCTTCTTACCGAGCTTTCAACGGTAAGTGTCACCTCTTCAGCTTGGAAAGGCTCATCGGCGTTGAAGCGGACTTTAGATACATATCTCTCGTTCATGCCCTCGTAGCAAGCCTCTTCGTCTAAGAACTCTATTGAGCCGGTAACATTCTCGCCGTCGACAGTAACGGTGATGTTATCTGTAGTAAGGAAACTCGGTATCATATATTTGTCGAAGTGCACTTCTATTGCGTTCTGGTATGCGCGTGCGAATATCACGTTAGGCTGAGAATACTGAACGATAGGTATGTTGACTTCTAATTGAGGAGGAGGCACCGGGAGCCAATCTGAGTAAGTTGTCTCATAACCTTCTTTCTCGAATTTCACCTGCCACAAACCTTGAGGAACATCCCAGCGGTACATGCCGTTTTCGTCGGTGAAGAGAGGATTTTCCTGAGCGTAAGCCTCGGCATCCCAAAGGACGACGTTTTCGATAATGTCGCCATACATATCCTCTACGAACTCTTTGTAATAGCAAGAAGCCATCACGCCCTCAACGCGATTGGAAGAAACACCTTCATATACGAAGCCTGAAGGGTCGATTGTAACCTCATCGTCAGGCTGATTTGGTTTGTGGTGACCACCGTTAGGATTAGGATTACATGGTGGCATTCCTGGCATACCACAATCATCGTTACATTTTATATTGGGTATAGCATTCCTAATTTCACCTTTCCATCGGATGTCATTCATTTTATTCACCTCACCTTGAATTAATTGAAAATCAGATATTATGGTTACAACAATTCCTATCATTTGCATTGCGGCAAGAGAACCCGCCTTTAACCCTGCCGCAGCAGCTACCATTGATCCTAATAACTTATCTAAACCAACACAACATGCCACATTAGTACTAATATTTGTTGTATAACCCCGACCAACCCTATCTCTATATGTAATAGCCTTAGACGCTAATGCATCCATATTGGGACAATCACTGCTATTTATACTTGCGATAATATCATTCCAATCATGTCTACTTTCTATCGCTTCATTGACATCGTTTATAATTGATGCAATTTCGATAAACTTAATTAATGATTTTAATCTGCTCAATATAATTTTGATTTGACGAATCTCATTTGGCAGTTTAACAATACATTCCTCAAGTTTATTCATATCTAATTGTTCTAATTGTTCTTGAGTTAACTCATCATAAGCCCATGCCCAATGAATTCTTCTGCATATATCCAATTTATTTATCCGATTATTTAGCGGAGACATTAATGTTTCACAAACTTGATTTATTGTCTGATTTGCATAAGGAAGATATTTTAACGAATTAAGAATACTTAAGGCTTGATTCCATTTCTCAAAGAACTCATCTGACGAATAACTAGTACGCAAATCATCCATTATATCAACTTCACCAAAAGATAATTTTGATGTTCCATAGTAAACATTTGTCATATTATCAATAGAGTTTATAAACAAAATAGAACCATCAGTAAGTGGTATTGAATCAAATTCAGCCAAATCACTACCATCAATATTAATATTTGATAAAAATTCACATAGTAACGATACAACCTCATCATTCTCATTAGTAAATATAATATTACTATTACTAATCATAAAATCTGAGTCATCTTCATCAATAAGAATTTCATCTATAAATACTGATATGTCTGACGGAAGTTCTACATTAGATGATATTATGCCTAAATGAGAATATAATTCATCAAATAACATCTCGTCATATGTATCTATATTCTGAATATCTAAAATAATATTACTAAGTTCAACATCATCCTCAACATCTTCTCGGCCCTGCAAAATTATCTCATTAGCTTTTGAGGAATCTCCAAGATTATTATGGTTTATTTCAAAATCAACAGAACAATTAACAGGATAAAATCCATTTGATGATGAACCCATATCAAGTTCTGCATACCACAATCCTTTCTGTTCATTATATGTAGCTGTACAAGGAACAATATTTCCATCGGCTGTGTGAACATACAGAATCACATTAAAGATACGTTCAGGATTATTATCAGTAAATTCAATTGTGTATGTAAACTTTTTATCGGGATAATATACAGTCCATGTGTTAGATTGTGACGACGGGTTTATGAAATCAAATACCGATTTGTATGTGCGATGCATTTCCGGATTCCAATGATACATCGTCACCTTCGAAACCTGAATCGCATTCATATCATAGACAACTTCCTTTGTTTCTGACTGCAATATCATTTCTCCAAGAACGACTTTAGCATAGATGTTATGTGTAGACAAATTATAAGCGTTATTCAATTCACATTTCGTTGACCACGCCCCATGTGCCAATGAGTTTACTGTTGCAATCAAGACATCATTGTCGTAGATCTCAACTAAAGAGTTTCCTTTACAAACACCGCTTACCGCTATCTCTTTACTTGCAGTGACACTCGGGACATTTATCTCCAAACTCTTGGCTTCAAACCCCGCATTTCCAATTGGCTGACGTATTTCTTCACCGTTAAGTTTAAACTGCACAAAAGCACTCGGATTACAGCTACCTCCTTCCATAGGAACTACACAGAAACGTACCAAGTCGTTTGTGTATGCCAATTCTACCTCGACATGATTTTCTCCAAGTGTATAACTCGAAATCGTATTTCCAGCCATTACCGAGTTGTCGACAAAATCGCATGATGATGGCAAATCGAAAATCAATTTCACATCAGAAATATTGTTTGCAAATTCTGGTTTGAAATCAACCTTAGCTCTCAATGTAACATAGTTGCCAACTGTTACAGATTGCTTGTTGACAGTAAACGATGTCTCGTCTCCTGTATAATAGAACTCGCTTTCATCGAAATCGTAGATCTCGTTTATAGAAACAAGGCTTATCTTTCCGCTCTCAACCGTAACATCATTCTTTATGAAATGTCTGCCTTCATACAATCCAGCCTCGCTCAATTCGCTAAGATTCAAAATGGAGTTAAAGAAGTTGGTGTTCTTCATAGATACAAGCGAATAGTTTCCGTCAACGAGATTAGAGAACGTCAACGACTTGTTGCTATAGTTGGATTTGGTCAGGAATTGTCCGTTAGCGTCATATAAGATACCGATGACATTTGATGATTCGCTATAGTTATAATCCGATTGTATCTTTCCAAGTTCTACTATAGGGAAAGTCACAGTGGCGAGATTATCCTCGTCGACCACGCAATCAACTGTCACATCCATAAACATATTGTTTCTGCTTGATGCCGTAACGCTCACTTCATCCCCGGGCTTTATATTACCCATGAGAACTATATACGGATATTGGACGTTAATATTCTCAACTTCGTGTTGTGTTGTCTTATGATAAACAGAATATGATATATTAGCGTAATCGCTGTAATAATTCTGTGTCTCCGCAGTTTCTCCATCAACGACGCTATTTGTATAAGTGAACAATGTGTTTATCTTGACACCGGTTAAAGATTTAAGTAAAATGTTGTTTAAAGCCTCAGTATTCTCAATATCGTTAATCGTAATTGTATTCGAGAGATAATCATTAGCTACTGCCACGACTTTACAAGCGATCTTATATACTGTCGCACTGAATTCTCCGTTGTTGTTTGTATTTGCGACAATCGATTTGGAATACTTCCCGTTAAGTGTCTGTGATATTGTCACTGTTGCATTGTTTATTGGTGTGTTATAAGAATTATCTCTCACGACTCCTGACAATGTAATTTCTTCAAAAGGACTGAGACCTACGTAAATGGTATTGTCTGACGGTTTAACGATGTATTCAAGTTCTGTCGGCAACACATATTGCATAGCGAGATCCTGAGACAAATCTATGCGGCATTTCAGTTTAGTGTTTTCAATGATGCCTTTTATCACGGAACCTTGTGTGAGGTACTTACCATTGTTATCATACCAAGTTACCGTCGATTTTGAAGTCACATCCTCGCCATCAGGTGTAGTAACGACTACCGTCACATTCTGTGGTTGAAGCAGCGATTCGAATGTCACGCTTTGTTCCTCTTCCTCTGTTATCATCACATCATAAATACAGCCCAATACAGCACCGTTAGTATTCTTGACGATGACGTTATAGATTGAATTGCTTATGAGGTTGTTGAATGTGTATGATGTCTTGTCGGTGATAATATATCTGTAAGCATGTCCGTTGGTTATGTTTTTCAACTCGATAATCATATTCTTGTAACGTCCGTCGGCTGCATCTTCCGGAAGATTCACGGTAAGACTGCCGGTCTCTTCATCGAGAGGAAGAATGGTGAAGTTCTCCCAGATAGCAGCCTGTTCATAATAAGCGACCGCTGTAGATGGGACACGTACCACTAATCCTTCAATAGATGAATCAAAGACATAATTGCCTAATACCGGAGGTTCTGTTGCATAACATACTAATTCCGATAAGAAGTCGCATCCGTAAAAAGCGTAGTTGTTGATTTTCGTAACACTTGCAGGAAGAATGACTTTTGTGAGAGCGAGCATATCTTCGAATGCGTAACTCGGGATCTGGTTATATCCTGCGGTGCGGGCAAGGTCTATCATGGAACAGTTTGTCATTCGGTAATAGAATCCGTAGTCATTGCTGTTCAAACTACCTTCAACGATTATTGATTGCACTTCCGAATAGCTGTAATTTTTCAATACCTGTTGTATTGCCGAGTTAAGGGAGCCAGGATTAAAGTCATCCATTATCAGTTCACCTGTTGCGGGATTGAAATTGTTAGCCATCGGATTGCCTGGGTTAGCTGGGTCATATACGAATGTCGCTGTATAGGCAAGGTCGGTATCTCCCATTGTAATGCTAAGAGGGTTTGAAGTGGAGATTATCTCGCCGTTATATTTCCAAGCCGAGAATCTGAAGTTATTATTCGGATATGCATAAATCTGCGTCGTTGTTCCTTCAATCATCCTGAAATAGTTCTTGTTGAAATATCCTCCTGATGACGGAGAAGCATAGACATTGACATCATGGGCGTAACCGTCTATTGAAGGATCGCCGGGATTACTTGGATTGTAATCATCGTTCCATTCGAAATAAGCTATCAAGGTGACGTTTTCGGCAGGCATGACGAAATAGAAATTTCTTTTCGTCGAGACAACCGAGTCGCCCATCATCCAATGTTTGAAATCGTAGCCGAAGTTTGGTGAGGCTGAACAATAATGGGTCTGTCCTGCCAGCAACTGTGTGCTGCCATTGTTGACGCTGCCGCCTGTTGCAGGCGAAGCCTCCAAATATAATCTGTAGCATGGGTTTGGATCTCCCGGATTTGACGGGTCATAGCCTTCGCCACTCTGCGCGAGCAGAGTGGTGAACGCCATGCTGAAGGCTATGAGAAAAAATATCTTTTTCATCTTGAATAGTCTTTAGGGTTGTTATTCGCTAATGAAATATCTTTGTACCTTGTCGCCTTTTCTGAGGATATATAATCCGTTCTTGACGTCAGATACTCTTACTCTACGACCGTAAATATCATAAACTTCAACATCAGGATCGTTTATGTCAAGTACGTAATTCTCATCGACACCTATAGTATTCTCGGTGATTGTGAGAACAAAACGATTGTTGTCATATCCTTCTTCTGCGAAGAATGTGTATGAGCCGTTCAAGATGTCGATTTCTTCTCTCGTCTCATTATCATACAAAACGACTTTCAGTCCGTATTCTTCCTTAGGATCCAATGTCAAGGTATATTCACCAGCCTGACCGATTCTGATACCTAACGACATCACACCTAATCCTAAAGGACGTTCGTTGATAGCGTATATGACTTCGTTGTCGTAGACATAAATCTGAGGAACGGTTTCGTCTTCATTCATGAACTTACTTGCGTCGCATGATAGTTCATAATCTACAGAAGCAGCTTCGTTAAGGACAAGTCTTGTTCTGTCGGAATATTCCTCATTATTCAAGGTGAAGTTATAGATCTTACGATCTCCAGAGTTTCTTTGTCTGAACGCTTCGTCACGTTTTGAATAATCGTCATAATCGTTGGTATGTGAACGACCTTCTGTCTTGAACAGCATTGATGTTGCATCGTCAGGACATTGTACGAAGAATGATTCGTATGGTTTCAATGTGAAATAGTCGTCTAATAATGAGTAAGCGACGTATGCGTTGTCCCAAACCGTAATGATACCGTTGTGTTCAATATTACCGTTAGTGTTGAAATATGAAGGATAAGGATTACCTACAAGATTCCATGAACGGTTGTGAGCGAACTCTGATGGATAGATCTCGAGATGTTGCTCAAAGTCCTGATAAGCGAACATATTGTTCATGCTTTCATTATTGACAGCAGGGAATGTGAATGTCACATAGCTGTTATTTGCATGGTCGCAATGTAAGATATAACCCTCACCTGCATTGAGTGTCATGCCGTCAGTCATGTTATGCCATGTGTTGCCAGTCATGTTGGCGCGGTCTTCACCTGAATATTTACGTACCACCCAAAGTGTTCCTTCAGGATAAGTAATGTCTGAAACATTGACATCGAAAGGTAATGAGATGAAGTTCCATCTGTCGGTGCGTAATACTAAACTTACTTCAACATTATCAGCGTTCATTTCATTGTATGTAATCAATGTTGATGGATAATAATATGTGTAGTTCCAATTATTATCATATTCGTAATATTCGGTGTTAGATGTTATTTGTTTATAATTGTTAAGATTAAATTCAGAACCAGCCGTTACGGTAAGATGAGCGTTCAGATCTAATGTGAGGTTGACTTCGTCTGCCAAGCCATTATAATCCACGATTGTGTAGTCTGAATTGATGTAGACATCTGACAATAATTCATCTAAAGCGACTATATTGAATTTATACCAACTGTCATGTACTTTATAAGCTACAACACTAAATTCAGGTACATGCAATGTTGCGTATGAGAGGCCACCGTTGAAAGTGCTTGTAGTAACAGGTGTCGCAGCATAGCAATAAACATCTGTTATGTTACCGTTTGAGAATACATTACTACCTATAGATGTAATGCTTGACGGAATGCTTATCGTTGTTGCAGGACATCCGTTGAATGCATAGTTGGCAATCGAAGTCACTCCTTCCGGAATGTTTATGTCTGTCAATGCACAACCATAAAAAGCGTATCCATCTATTGTCTTCAAAGATGCTGGAAGATTTATCTCTTGCAAACTTGTACAATAATAGAAACATTCGTAAGGAATATATGTAAGTTCGTCAGACAAAATAACTTCCGTCAAGTTTGTACAATAATAGAAGATACCATAGTTGTTATTGTTACTAAGATTTGTAGCGTTTGAAATGTCTATTGATGTAAGTGATTGACAATAGGCAAATGCGTCATAATCAATTGAGGTGACATTAGGAATGTTGATTGAAGTGAGTGAGTAGCAGTTATAGAACGCTCTATATCCTATTGTTGTCGCATTTGGAAGATCCATTGAATAGAGCGACTTACAATTATAAAAAGCCTGATTGTTGACACTTGTCACTGTAGTTGGAAGATAAACGTTTCTAAGTCTGCTTAGTTCCATGCAGCCTCCAATAGATGTAATGTTGGTTTGTGTCAAGTCCAATGTCATAAGGTGAGTACATTTTGAGAATACGTCGAAGTCTGAAGTATTGAGTTCGCCATTCACTTTCAGGACATATGCATCTGACCAATGTTCTATCATCGCAGCCAATTTATATGATAATGTACCTGGTACATCAACATTAACGTTGAATGTGTTTTCGGCGTAAGAATCGTCCATATTATCATCGGAGATTACTGAGAGCAGATATGACTGCTCATATCCGAAGTTGCCTTCATTATAAACTACTACATTACCTTTACCGTCGAATATTCTGTAATATCCGTTATTGAAATTATTATTAGAATTTCTGATGATGAATCTGACGCATTCACCTGCTGGAATTGTCACTGTTTCAGTGTTAAGATATGTTCCATTATTTGAGAACTCACCTGAAGACAAAACAGAATTGTCTGAAGTTACAATTTCCCATGAAATCGTGCCGCCATATCCATTAGTCATAACGTCGATAGTATATTCACCTGAGTTGCCGTTTACGTAAGTATCTATACCTTCTTCAACATTTACATCTATCGACTTTGATGTTTGGAAAGGAACGCCGTTTATTTCAACGATTCTGAAATCAACTTTATGATGACCCACAGGCAAATCCAATGTGGTTTCAATGTTGGCTGACTGGTATGATGGAATGCTACCCTGCCATGTGAACTCTATTGTTTCACCAGATTTTTCTGTGCTGTTTGTATTGATAGCTATACATCCTTGTGCTTTTAATATACCATCACTTACGTTATAATTATAATTTGTTATAGGCATAAGTTCTGATACTGATGTTCTGGTTTCATCTGTAACGAAAGCACGGATCATCCACGTATTATCTAAACTGTAATCCATTAAATCCTCCCATGTCGAACCATCTAATGAAATCCAACGTCCATTTGAATCACCTGTATTAGCACAACATGACGCAGGATGGTTTGCGCCTTGCGAAGTACTGAATATCACCCATACATTTGTTTCTGGATTGATTGGCAATGCAGATGTCAGATCAAATTCAACGAATTCATTTGTACCACTTAATGAATAAGGTTGAGTATGTATTAAATATTGTGGAGATGATGAGCCTCCGTAATATATCATAATATCTCCTGAAGAAGTAGCGTAGTCAAAGATAGATACCTTAGTCATAAATGAACCTGCGTATGATTCTAATGTTGATGCCGGGAACATTATACCCCAGTAGAATGCTTCTGGACCACCGATACCATTATTCAATACACCATCGTCATAATACAACCAATTAGCATCTCCATTATTAGTTCCGTCAACAATCACTTCCATTTTAAGGCTTGTGATTTCTTGCAGACCTTCATTGACGACATTGATATTGAAGTTGGTTTCTGTCGAGCAAAATGCTGAAGTATAGGTAACATCTGATATTGAAGCGAAAATATCTTCAAAGCGTAACACGAAGAACGGATTGCTGAAAGAATCGTCGATTGTACCTTCAGCAACGCTATATACTTCATTTTCTTCGACAAAGATTTCAAACCCCACTTCACCGTCATAAACTCCGTTATTCCAGTTGAAATAATATACGTCAGGACACAAAGATAATGTTATCGTATCGTTGCTTCCGTCGTTGAGTGTAACGGTATATGTCGAACCGTTTGTCTCTCCAACAATCTCGATATTGCCGCCGTTCCATCCGTCACCATAGCTGTCACTCATCATTATTGTCAATTCTATCATATCGTCAGGGGCGCAGTCTGCTATAGTAAACTCAACCATATTTGAAGGAGCTGACAAGCATTCGTCATTCCAGTTGGCTCTGACAACATATCTATAATTTCCTGCTGTAAGGTCTTCTATTGTATATGATGTTTCACTGATTCCATGATATAAAGGAGTCATTGATGTTGAAGTTGAATAGATCCCGTATGTGACGTTTGCGCTATCAGCACCTGCTGGAGCTGTCCAAGAAAGAGTAACATTATTATAATCAAATTCGTCGATATAATATGTAAGGTCAGTTGGAGCGTCACATTCAGGATTTTCATTATCGTTTACTAATTCTAATTTATCAACGTTAAGAACCGGACGTGTTGGTGTATCTTGATAAGTTTCTGTGACAAATGCCAAGAAATAGATATTGTTCAGATCGACATCAACGCCATTAGGAACTCCTATTATCTCCGGTATCTCATAAATATATGTTTTTGTAATGTGTGTTCCAGCTGTTGTCGGACTTACTGCATCTCCCCATGTAGGAGTGATAATGTCGCGTAAAACGTGCATGTGGCAATACTGTCCGTTCACATATTGTTCCGGATTAGAGGACCCGCCCGACTGTGAACCCCAGATACTGTCTTGCAACATCATAACGGTAAGATAATTTGTATTATAGTTGCTGTTTGAAATATAATCCAAATCGACAGTTATTTCCGCAACACGGTTGAGAGGATTTATCACAACCCCTCCTGAAACATTAACTTCAGCTATTTGCGACAATTGATTATATGTTTCTGAATTCCATTGATTTCTACCAATTGCAGATGCTGAATTTCTGTTAATATTTCCGGATGGAAAGCCTGAAACATTAAAAGCATTCATCATTTCCGTTCCGTCAGTGGTGTTCATATTAGGATATAAAGTTGGAGAGTAAATACCACAATGAATATTAATTGGAAATACTCTTCCTGGATTTGCAGCAGCTAATTCGTTAGCTATTTTATGAGCATCTGGATCATATACACAATTTCTTCCAGTAAATGTTTCTATGAGAACTTTGCGGTAAGCCTGAGTGATTTCATCATTGTTGTCGTCATCCCCATACTCACCAGGAACAAATTTAGACACGTAGACATAATTGTCTGTAGCATGCGATTGTGAAGCGCCATTACCCCAATAAAAACCAGGAGTGTCATCTCCTAAGAATGAGAACCAGAACTCGTTTTCTTTCGCTGAGACACTTGCGGCAGATACCGATATGGCTTCAGTAAGTGTAAACATAAAGTCTTCCGTCAAATCTTCTACAGCCACATTCCAACTTTCATCTCCTGCCGCCTTATAACTTACAAAGACAGATCTATAGTAATGGGAACCATTATTGCGTCTCGAGTCAATTGTTGAATAAGCCAGTGCCAAATTACCTTCCGTATCAACGGAGAGAGCTGGATAACCCGAACAAGCACCATAGAATGTATATATATAATCATTTTCTCTATAAATCATATTGTTATCAAATTCTGCAATATTATCATAAAATGGCATCCATCCGCAGAAATTGATGCTGTCGTATGAATGATGCATATAACCATCTTCACCCTCATTCCATAGTTTTATATTTGATATAGGTTCTCTCCTGTCGTTCCAATAAGCTATACCATCAACTGTTCTACCATGGTAATATGAGAATGTTGTTCCGAGTTCACGGTGAGCGTAGTTAGCTACAGAGAATGCTACGTGGACAACACCGTCAGGACCAACGGCTACCGTACTCATCGTCGGGGTTTGTGCGGCAGGATCATTTACTCCTCCTGTAATGGTTTCTTCATCTGTTTCCCAGTCACCTTTATATGGATTTTCCCACACTACGTATTTTGTCCATGTCAATCCGTTATCCGTTGACTTATACATCAAAACATCACCATAGAATGGTGTAGCATATACAACAGCCACAACACTTCCATTAGCAGAAATGCAATAATCGTCTGCGTTATATATCCCAATATGTTCATTAGTATTATAAAGAGGCGACCATTGTGTTGTCCATTCCTCTCCATCAAAACGGCTATAGAATTGAGCTGTTCTACCGTCATTTCCGTTTGCAGCAGAGAAAACATGTATTATCTCGTTATTTTCACCTGATGTCACCACTCTTGGCCATGAAAGAGAATAAGAATAGTCAAAGGCAGGAATTGAGTAAGGTCCATCCCATAAACCTTCGCCAGCTGTTTCTCTGATATAATAGTTGAGACCATTTGAGTGGTTTACAAGTATCTCACCATTTTCGCCATACGGAGCAATTGAAGGCCAGCCTGTTCTCATGTCATTACCTGTAGCATTGGCTTCCGCACGTTCATAAGGATAATCGCCCCATGAATTGCCGTCAAAGAAGTTGTAGATCGTACCTCTGTCAGAAGCACTTTGATCGTATTCATGCGACATCGTTGCTACCACTGCCACAGAGCCGTCTTCTCTATGATACATACGATTAGCGACCTGACCATTAGACTGAAGGTCGTATGTGGTGTACATGACTTCTTCAGAGTAAGAATTATCTGGATTATCTGGATTGTTGCCACCTTCAATCTCATTGATAGCCGCAAATGCATCAATACGTCCGGAACCTGTAAGATTACTTTTATTAGTAGTAAGCGGGGTCGCTGTTTCTTCCAATAATCTACAGATGTCAGATGGTGTAAGATTAGGGTTCTTGTCGAGCATCAGAGCCATCACACCGGCAACACAAGGAGTCGCCATTGATGTGCCGCTCATACTATAAAAGCCATAGTTGTCATCGTATGCAGTGGAAATTATATCAACACCAGGAGCACTAATGTCAGGACGAATTAGACCAAATGAGGTGCTGTTATCTTTTGTGTCATTATTTGTGTTGGAAGCCACCAATTTGCCTGTTGATGCTGTGTATTCATAATCTGTTATAGGTTGTAATTCTGCCACCTCGCCTTTAAATTCATCTGTCACGTATGCACGGATCATCCATGTCAATGGTTCCCCAAGCATTGTTGGTTCCGCTATGTCATACCAGTTAATTCCATCAAGCGAACACCAACTCCCATCAGCATTGCCTGTAAATTCTGAAGCAGGTGCAGGGTATTCTACACCTTCATCATTCACCATAATTATCCATAGATTTTGTATGGTATCAATGGTGATAGGTGTTGTCAGGTCATAATTTACAAATTGTGCAGAACCAGTACCTTCATAAGCCTGGCAATGTACTAATGCTTCAGGCATAGTATCACCACCTGAATAAATAAGTATCGTACCTGTATGTGCCGAATAATCATACATTGACACTTCTGTCAAATATTTCCCTGCATATCTCTGTAAAACTTCTGATGAGAATTTAACGCCCCAATAAAAAGAAGCTGTGCTTCCCACACCAATAGAAGTATGGAAATTCCCGTTATCGTAATACAACCAGTTTTCATCAAATATTATATCTTCATTTGAATAAGCATAATCGCCGTAGTATGTGTCTTGCCATGTGACTGGTCCTTCTGAAGTGAAGTAAGCGGCTTCGTCATAATAATCGACAGCTCCCACAGTTACAACAGCAGACATACCTCCGGGATTTGCCAATTGATCATTACTCAGATAAGGAGGAGGACAATTTCCTGGGGCATTGATATTTCTTGGTATAGGATATGAATCAACCTCATCTCTATCATTACCGGCTGCAACCGAGGCAACGACACCAGAAGCTAAGACATTCTCAAACAACTCACGCATTACTTCACTGACGTATGTTGACGGATAAGTCCAACCAACAGATATACTCAGTACCTGAGCACCGTTATACACCGCAAATTCAACACCTTCTATAAAATCTTCCAAGGTACCTTCACCTTCATCATTAAGAATCTTCACACACATCAAAGTGGCATCTGGTGCCACACCAGTTTGTGTCCCGGAAGTTCCGTCTCCACATATAGTGCCAGCACAATGTGTTCCATGACTGTGATAATCGTATGTATATTCATTATCCTCAACACAATTCCAACCATGATAGGGGTATCCAAGATAACTGCCATCCCATAAATGGTCTGCCAAATCAACGTGATCGATGTTTACACCAGTATCCAATACAGCGACTATAACATCTTCACCTGTATATCCTTCATTCCACACGTCATTTGCATTAACGGTCATGACGTTTTCTGCCATTCCTCTCTGTTTATCTGTTTTCACAGGATTGCTATCATCTATCAATTTTTCCTCCTTATTATAAAGTATAATATGTACGTCAGGATGTTCTGAAAGTCTGTATATAACATCACGCGTAGTAGTACAGTTGACAACATTCACCATCCAGTGTGCATTGATGTCAGAAACTTTACTGCTTCTTTCTTCCGCCTGAAGAATCGAAATTACACCTTGCTGACTTCTTGTGGCAAAAGTTTTCATTTCATTAATTGCGGATAGTCTTTTGTCACCTTTTCCATTAATGTCGTTCAACCTGGCGTTTAACGTTTCATTGTCGATCTGTGATTTCAAAATGATATTTACACTTATCATTTCATCACCTTTCTGATCAATGATTTCTTGCAATTCTGGTTCTAATGCACTACTCCTTTGTGCAAAAGCACCGAGTCCCAATAAGAGACACAATGAAAGTAATAGATACTTCTTCATAATTACTGAATTTTAGTTAATATTTAATTTGTTTTGTTTAATTTTCAGTAGCTATAGTGTGTACAGAAGATAGAACTTAGAGCTTTGTGCTTAGTGTAGTTTGATTTTACAGTTCATCAGACAGAAGCGGCAAGCCGCCTTTTGTTGTCAATTGCAGTTTGTTGTAGCAGTTTAAAAAAGGAATAAAAAAAGTGCGAACTCAACTTATTTGCATTTCTGAGGCATCGCCAAACGCCTATGGGTACACAAATAAGAAAAGTCCGCACGATGGTGCGAAGCTTCACCTAACTGCCTTAGTACCCATTCTTATTTTTTGGCGATTTTCAGAAATGTACTAGCAATAAGTAAAAACTTACTTCAATATGTCAAATTCAAACTTTTACATCTTCCATTTTTGTTTTTCAAATCAGAACGCAAAAGTAATTATTTTTTTATTCAAAATACAAACAAAAAATAAAATTTTGAATTTTTAAACATATTACGCACCAAAGGCGGAAGTTCTTAAATCAATAAGTATGAAATCGGAATTTATTGTTTGTTTATCAAGTAAGTAGTCATATCGATGTAGTTTACAGTTTAATAACGCAATCCTCAATTAATCTGACATATAAAAATGCCGCATCCCCGCTCCCTTTTACAGCTCTCTCTTACTTTCTAACATAATTCACAGAATATCCCGCTTGGGAAAGTGTCAGTTCTGTCTTGGTAACTTTTTCTATCTTCATGGTGTCGACAAACTCGCGCTTCCTTGAACCTACATTATTACCTTTTAATATTAATAGGTCACCGCTCTTTTCCCATTGTTTGAATTCCACGAAGCCCATGTTCAACGAACTTGCGGATCCGTCCTTGTTAAGTGTGAAACCTATTTCCTCGGTTCCGCCAGCAGGCTCGACCCATGTCCCTGTTATAGAAGGAGTACACGACATCATTCCCAATGTCATCATTACAAAAGTTAAATTTAAAAATCTTTTCATAGTTAAAATATATTCATCAATGTTTAACGTCTTTTTTATTAATAAATTTTAAGGGAACTTCTAAAAATTCCACGTTTGAATAATTTTTGACAATTACAATAAAAACTTTTGCATGCTTTATGTTTTGACTTCGTCCAAGTTGCTTGCGCTCGGAATAACTAATGCGAGCATTGTTCTTCACTCGCTTAAACGCAACTTTTTATCGGAATCTTTTTGTCTTTCTTTCAATCACATAGCTCGCTATGCTCTTTCAAGAAATACAAAAATCTTCTCAATAAAAATTCATAAATCATTTGCAAAGCAATTTATAGAAATTCCCTTAAATACTGTTATTTAATTTTCCGGAATACTTGGAAATTTGGTTCGCCGCTTTCACAACACTCTGATTTCCATCGTATAATTTTTTCTTTGTATCTTCATAACTGCTCTGTAGACACTCTATTTTTCTTCCGATGTCTTCATACCGCTTCATAAACTCATCTATTCTGTTCAGAAGTTTTTGCACCGCGTCAAAAATCTCTTGCTGGTTCCTCGCCTGCTTCACCTGTGTCCATGCCAATTGTATCATCCTGAGCAAAGCTAAAAGATTTTGCTCACTCGTGATGAAAACGCCGTTCTCAAATGCTTCACGCCATAAACCAACATCTTCATAAAGAGCTAATTGCATCGCCGATTCGTTCGGAACAAACATTATCACATAATCTAAACTCACACGGGGCGATTTAATATACGAAGCATAATTTTTCTTCTGTAATTCCTTATAATGCGCTCTCATACTTTGCAGATGTCGTTTCATGGCGTATGACTTATCTGTTTCATTATCAGCATTACAATAATCGACAAATGCTGTCAGAGAGACTTTTGAGTCGACAATAACGTCTTTATTATCAGGATAATGTATGACAATATCGGGGATAAGTCTCTTGCCTGTCACGTCATGGAAAAGCATATTGCCATGCGAGTCTCTAAGAGTCGTCTGTTTTTCATAATGCTCGCCTTCCGTCAATCCGGATTTCTCTAAAATATTCTCCAAAATAAGCTCTCCCCAATTACCCTGCGTCTTTGTTTCGTTCTTCAAAGCATTAGCGAGATTGTTCGCATCATTACCTATATCTTGTGTACGCTTCATCAAATCTTCAATAGCTTTTTCCAAACTCGCTTTGTTTTCAGAAGAAGATTTTATATTGTCAGTCATCGACTTACGCATTCCTTCAATTTCATTCTTTAATGGATTTAAAATTGCATCCAACTGGATATGATTGGTTTTTGCCAACGACTCTTCTCTTTGAGCTAATAATCTTTCTGTCGTATCCTGTAATTCCGATTTCAACGCATTTATCTGCACCTCAAACTGTTTGTTCCTAATCTCATCATTCTTAATTTCCTGTTCCTTCATGAAATCAATCTGAGTCTTCAGACTGCTATTCTTCGATTTCAGAATTAAACCAACTAATAACGAACCGATTATAAAACCGAGAAAAAATAATGCATAATTCATAAAATTCATCTTTAAGTCGCTAAGTAAATTGTTAATTGTCAATTGTTAATTGTCAATTGTTAATTGTCAATTGTTAATTATCTCCACCTTACTCGCTGATTTCCCTATTCTAACTAATTGAATCTTAACAGGAATACGTTCTTTCAAAGTATCAACATGCGATATTATTCCAACTTTTCTACCGAGGCTATGAAGGTTTTCCAAAGTGTTCATCACCATGTCAAGCGATTCATTATCAAGAGTTCCAAAACCTTCGTCAATAAACAGCATATCCATATTGAAATGTTCGTCGTTGAGCGATGTCAATCCGAGAGCGAGAGCCAAAGAAACGAGGAAAGTCTCACCTCCGGAAAGAGAACTCGCCGCACGCAACTCGCCACCCATCTCCATATCCTGAACCATAATTGCAAGAGAATCAGGATAACACGAGAGAAGATAACGACTACTAAGTTGCTTCATATAATAATTCGCCCTGTCGAGCAAAATACTCATCGTATATGCCTGGGCCACATCTCTGAAATTGTCGTTGTCAGTAGTTCCAATAGCCTTGGCAAGTTGTTCCCATAGATGATAAATTCTGTCTTTCTCTTCCATATCTTTCTGATATTCAAGAGAAACAGAATGATTCTGAGCATTAAGAGCCAATCGCATCTTAACCTCCGATAATGACTCTTCCGCAGATTTCTTCTCATTACTTAAAGAAATAAAGCTTATCTCCAACTCTTCCAAACTGACATCATCACTAAGCTTCGCTTCATTATTCTGATGCGACTTGAATTCTTTCTCCTTAATTGTTAAAGTATTTTTAGACTTAATCAGTTCATCATCCAAATCTTTGTTCTTCTTCACAAAATATTGAATATCCGATATTTCTGAAAGATATTTTAAACGATCAAGGCTAATGTCAGAATCATTATTGATAAAATCATCAACTACTTTCTTAACAGAATTTAAGCTTTCCTCCATCCTATTCTTTTCTGACATCCGTGTTTTACTTTTTTCATAAAGACCTGAAAATAAAGAAACTAACTCTTGCAACGAATACCTCTCCTCAGTCACGTCAACAGATTTCTTTGGAAGTATATCATCTAAACTCGATTCAAGTCTTTCACATTGAGCAAGAGTCTCTTCAATGCTGATGATTTGAGTTTCAGTATTTCTAAGTAATTCTATCTTATTTTTCCATTCGGACGAGATATTGTTAATTATTTTTATGAAATCTCGCTGGGAATCTGCAAAAGCATGTTTCCAATTATCAATCTTAAGGTAATTATCTACAACTAATTCTTTTTCACGATATTTAGACTTTTGTTCATTGATAATAGTCTTGATAGTATTTAAAGTCAGTTCTATTTGCTGATATTCAATCTGTTTTGCGGAAAGTGTTTTTTCGATAGAGACATAATTGTCGTCAATAGACTTCTTATTTTTCTGAGCTTCATCAATTGATTTCTTGACAATAGCGAATCGGTTCAATTTAGCATTTACCTCATCGATTCGTTTATCAGTTTCAAGAATTAAATCATTGTATTTCCTAATATTAACATCAAGTCGTTCGATATCAAAAATCGGATTTCCATTACAAAGCACGTTAAGATTATTAAATATAAGTTCTAACCTTTTCTCATCTACCTTAATATTTTTTAAGACAGCATTCAATTCAGCTTCCGACTTGTTAAGATTATCTTTGGCTTTTTCGTACGAATCCTTCAACTTTTGCCACTCATTTCTTATGACCTCGAACAATGATTGAACGACAGACTCATCTTTATAATGATGCTCCTTACTTCCACAGACAGGACAAGGCTCGCCGTCTTTCAACTTGGAACGATACTCCTTAGCCCAATCCTTGACCATGTTTTCCTGCCTCAAATACTCTTCATTTTTTGCCTCGAAAGTATTTTTTAAGGATAAAACATTTGACTTCTCTTGATTAAATGATAACTTTAGATTTTCACACTTATCTTTTTCATTTTTAATATTTTTATCTAATATTAAATATTGCTCTAAAACAGTTCTTACGTTATTTAACTTAGCATTTCTGTCTGAGTGTGATTTTCTGTCATCATTCAACTTTTTATGCTCTTCGATCAACTTTTCATACTCATCAGAATCGAAGTTTTGAAGTAATTTCTCAAGAGATAATTCAGCCTCTTCCTTTGATTTTTTAATATTTTCAAACGACCGAGAAAGAGACTGCAATTGTGATGTAATCTCATTTTTCTTTAATTCATTATCATTTAATTCTTTCTCCTTAGAAATCAACAAATCAGAAATTTTAGACAAATCATCAAGAAGAGTTAAAATCAAATTATGATTATCTGATATTATTTCATTATCATTGTGATTATCAATCCATTCTTTAAGTTCATTCACTTTAAAAATAAGTCTATTCTTATTATCTTTTTCTTTATGAAAAGAATCCTTAAGATTAATGAACAAACGGAGATCATCATCAATAAAGTCGTTGATTTTCAGCAATTCATATTCAAGTCGTGTCAATTCCTTAATCACTTCTCTTTCTTTCTGAGTTCTGAAATAATCATCAACTACTGATTTATTGTCTTTATACTCTTGAGAATTAATTTGTTCTAAAACATTATCATACAATCGTTTAACCTCATCAAATTCTCTTTGTAGATCTTTATTCTTCTTACACCAAACAATTGACGACTCAATCTTTTTCAAATCATTCTCTTTTTGATTGATAATCACTGACAATTCACCTTGACGCACATTCAGTTCTTCAACTTGTTCCTTTGATAAAATATTATCTTTTAATCCGTTATACAAAGTCTCAGCTTCTTTTTTCTTATAAAAAGCCTCACCTTTCTTTGCTTTAACAGCATCGGCAATTTTCGAGTAGACTTCTGTTCCCGTCAGCATTTCAAGTATTTCGGATTGCTCGTTTTTCCTCGACTTAAGGAAAGTGCTAAATTCACCTTGAGCGAGCATAACCGAACGTATAAACTGATCGTAGGAAAGTCCGACAAGTTCCTCAACTTTTTTGTTAACTTCTTCAATCTTAGTCGATAAAACAATTCTCGTATTACCTTCTATGACTTCCAATTTCCTTCTGTTGGATGTCGTATAAGTATTTGATCTCGTTTTATGAACTAACCAAGTCGCAGCATAAAGAGTGTCTTTAACAGAGAAATACAATTCGGCTTTGCCATCGGTCTTGCCTTTACGCAAAATATTAGTCGTATTTTTTGTGTTATTATTTCCATTTTCCGTCTTCTCATTATTTCTAACATTTTCATAACGAGAGACTTTATCATATAATGCTAGTGTAATTGCATCTAAAATAGTCGTCTTACCAGAACCGGTTTCACCACAAATTAAAAATAAAGGCTCATTACTCAAGACACTGTTTGTAAAATTAATTTCAGCTTCTTCGATAGAATTGAGGTTTTGTATTATCAGCTTTTCAATCTTCATAATCAAATATTTAAGTTAAAGTCCACAGACAACTTTCAACAGATATGGTTCTTAATTTTCAATTTATAACTCAATAGTTAGAAGTTTCCACTACATTATTTCGTCGCAGACTTTTTTGAACATAATCTTCATTTCTTCAGGCATATCCTCGTTGTTTTTCTTTTTATAGACAGAACATCCCAATTCAAATGGAGAAATCGCCTTAAATTCATCAATAGTACGAATTAGATTTTCTGAATTATCTGATTTGTTTTCAGGAAGATAGACTTGAACTCCGCAATATTTAGCTTTCCTTTCCTCAAAAACATCCATTATCTTAGCGTTTGTAACATCAGATAGTGCCAAATCAGATTTAACGTGCAAGCGTACATAGCACTCGTTATCAAGCACTTTCTCGATATTATCAAGCACTTCCTCTACTGAAAGAGCATCATCATACGAGTTTGGTTTAGAAGGGAAATCCAATACTGGAATCAGAGGTTCTATTTCTCTGATTTTAATATCAACATTATGATTATCAATATTTACAACAGTAACTGAGTGAGGATAAATTTCATTGAAAGTAAGAGCAAATGGCGAACCTGAATAACGCATGTTTTCCCCAACGAACTGCGGATGATGGACATGTCCCAAAGCCCAGTAATCGATCTCATTCAATGACAATATATCTTCTTTAGCAACTGACTCCAAACCACCAATCATTTTATTATAAGAATTCGAATTGACCCCACTCATCATAAAATGCCCTGTGGCAACAACAGAATGATTTTCATTAAATTGAACACTTTGTTTCAAGTTGTTATTTAAGTTATTATAAAATGAAAAAACACGGTTAGAATAAGTGTCATTATCTTTTAAAGGTGGATAATTTCCCGCATTAATGAAAGGAACCGCGAGAACCCAGCCAACTATTTCATCATGTCTTTTAACAGGAATCTGGATTTTAGAAGCATCGTATGAAAGTTCACTCTCATTAAATTCTTTATAGAAATCCAAACCTCCGATTACTGTGACGTTGAAAGCTTCCCAAAGTTCACGGGGTGCTTCGAGACGAGAAGGTGAATCATGATTGCCAGCAACTACAATTATCTGTAAGTCATCATGCAAACGTGAGAGTTCAACCAAAGTATGATAGTATAGTCTCTGTGAAACTACAGTCGGTGTCGCAGAATGAAAGATGTCTCCAGACACAATCAAAACGTCAGGTTCCTCTTCTAAAATAATATTTTTCAATTGATTAAAGAAATATTTATGCTCATCATCTCGAGAATATTGATGCAAAGTCTGCCCTAAATGCCAATCACTTGTATGAATCAACTTCATTTTCGTTAATATTTTTAATTACAAAAACATCTTCAAAACCAGCTCCGTTTTTATAATATCCAGACACTCTTATTTCTTGGATATATGAGTCATCAAACAAAGAAGCTCTAACCACACCTGTCGACTCTTCTATAGAGACACCACCAACCACTTGCCAGTCTGCGGCGAGAACATCAGTGGTATCAATTGTAAATATCTGACAATCACTTTTATCTTGAATGATATATGCGGGATTTGGAATTAATTCATCGTAAAAGAAATCGACTATTTCATTTTGTATGGTATAGAAATTTTCGTTTAACTTACGATTTTCATCGAGATGAAGAGTATGTCCTTGACCATGAAAAGTATGTAATTCTGAACGTATTCCTAAACCTTTGGCTTTCTGATGGATGAGAGAAGATCCATACATCTCCTCGAAGAAAACCTTCTGAAACTCACCTATCGCTTTGAAGGGATAACCTTTTCCGTATGGAAGAATTTCATCAACATCACCATGAAATGAAACGATAGGTACATTTGCATTTCTCAGAATATTAAGGTCATAAACACTTCCCCACATATTAGCTATAGCCTTGATTTTAAACTCATTGTATATATCATTTCCAGAAGTTTCCAGATCACCTAAATCCTCCATGAAGAGCGATGAATAAGTCGATTGTGGTCTATCTTTATTACGCATATAAGCAAGATTGATGGCGGTTATACTACCAGCACTAGCACCGCCAACGAACAGTAAATCAGGATTAATGCGATAGATATCTTTTTTAGAAAGAAGGTATCTCATTGCAGCATGAGCGTCTTGAGTTGCTTGATAAGCCGTACGTTCGATCGCCTTTGAGTTTGGTCTGAATCCCATTCTGTAATTGATTGACACACAAACATATCCCAAAGAGGCGAAATGATTACACCATTTTTGATAAGGAACGGTTGCTTTATCACCTATAAAAAAAGCTCCTCCATGAACAAACATCATTAGCGGACGCTGCGTAAGTGTATCATCCTTGGGAAGATAAATATCCATATCAAGATTCAAATCCTTTCTTTTCAACGAATTAAATAATCCGGTCTTTACCACATTTGCAATATCAACAGTATCGTCCGGGATTGATGACCAGAATCCTTTCACCTCAGCATATTTTATGTCAGATAATCTCTCTACATCAAATATTTTTTCTTTATATCTACCAGTGTTAACAAACTGAATATCATTTGTTACGTAGGGGTATAAGATAAAATTGTTCTTATCATCAAATCTCTTGCTCTTATAAAATCCTTCATAGATATTATTATGGCGTTTTTTGATTTTTAAGTCATAAGAGTCTGAATTAGAAACTTCAACGGCACACTTATTTTTATAAAGATCCATTGTAAACGATTCAGGTCTCATTATCAGATCATTATACATAAGGTAGATTCTCCCTTCCGCATACGAGCCGTCTATTGTGTCTAACTTGATAAAGTAAGAAACGTTTTTATCTGTATTCTTGAATATGTAATTTCGATGTTCATCAGGAATCTCACTGCTTGTCTTGCAAGAGAATAAATTCAAAAGCAGGATAAACAAGGATAATATCTGTAAATGATGAAGATACAATTTCAGTTTCATAATCCATATTTTTGCTGTAAAGTTAAAAATAAATCTTGAATAATTCGCCTTATTTTCTTAATTTCGCAAACTAAATATTTGTTCAATAAAAATATGAAAATGAGACTAAAAAACATCATCACTGCAAGTATCATCGCGATGACTCTGTTATCTTGCTCGGGAGAATTAAAGCAAGCCGACTATCGCGTAATTCCATTACCTAAACAAATTACTGAAAACACGACTGAAAACCCGTTTGTCATTTCCTCTAAAGTCGTGATTGCTTATCCTTCTTCACACGTCGAATTGATCAAGGAAGCGAATTTCCTATCGGAATATCTTAATGAGATTTTAGGATACACTTTAAAAGTTGAAGAAGTAGATAAGATCAAAAGCAATGCTATCAACTTAATCATCAACCCTTCATTATTTACAGAAAACGATGCTTATAAAATCATTGTAAATAAAGATAATATACAAATTATCGGAAGTAACACTCAAAGTATTTTCTATGCTATTCAGACATTAAGAAAGAGTCTTCCTTTTGATGCGGAAGGAGAAAAAGTCAGCATGCCGGCAGGTGAAATATACGACTATCCTCGCTTCGGTCACAGAGGCATGATGTTGGACGTAAGCCGCCACATTTTCGAATTGGATTCCATTAAAGAATTCATCGACGTCATGGCATTACACAACATGAATAAGTTCCACCTCCACATCACCGACGACCAAGGCTGGCGCATTGAAATCAAGAAATATCCGGAGTTGACAAAAGTAGGAGCTTGGCGCTCGGGTACAAAAATCGGCAAGACTGAGACATACGACACTATACGTCACGGCGGTTTCTATACACAAGACGAACTCCGCGACTTAGTAAAATACGCAGAAGAACGTCATATCACAATAATTCCAGAGATAGACTTACCAGGACATCAGTTAGCAACTTTGGCAACATATCCAGAACTCGGATGTACAGGCGGACCATACGAAGTCTGGAAGCAATGGGGTGTTTCTGAAGACGTTATCTGCGCCGGCAACGAAGATGCGATGCGTTTCTTGGAAGATGTCTTAGCGGAAGTAATGGACATATTTCCAAGTGAATACATTCACATCGGCGGCGACGAATGTCCTAAGACACGCTGGGAACAATGTCCGAAATGCCAAGCTAAGATTAAAGAATTGGGATTAAAAGACGATGCTCATTTCACAGCAGAGAATTATCTCCAAAGTTATGTCATGACAAGAATGGAGAAATTCGTTGAAGATCATGGACGTAAAGTCATTGGTTGGGACGAGGTGTTAGAAGGCGGACTCGGACCTAACGTCACCGTCATGAGTTGGAGAAGCGTTGACGGTGGTCGTGAAGGAGCAAAACAACATCACGATGTGATAATGACACCATGCTCGCACCTATATTTCGATTATTATCAGACAGATAACACCGACGACGAGCCAATCGCAATAGGCGGCTACATTCCTGTTAGCAGAGTCTATGAATTTGAGCCTATCCCTTCAGAATTGACAGAAGAAGAAGCTAAACATATCTTAGGTGCACAGGCAAACCTCTGGGTTGAATACATAAAAGACATGAGCACAGCATTTTACAGAGTTCTTCCAAGAATGGATGCTTTGACTGAGGTACAATGGGTTTTACCTGAACAAAAAGATTACGAGGACTTCCGCAAGCGTGCTTATAAAATGGTTCAGCTATATGACCTTAAAGGTTGGAATTACGCAAAACACATCTTCAATATTGATGTTGATATAGTCCCTAATATAGAAGCAAAATGCATCGACGTCACAATGTCTAAGTTCGGTGAAGGTGATATTCTGTACACATTAGACGGAACAGATCCATTAACAAACGGAACGAAATACACTGAGCCACTTAAACTTACAGAAAGTGCAAACTTAAGAGCCATTGTAAAAAGAAGGACAAGTGTAGGCAAGGAATTTAAAACCGATATCGAACTCAGCAAATCGTCGATGAAGCCAATAAGTTTGAAGAACGAACCACACGAGAACTATCGTTTTGAAGGCGCACAGACTTTGATTGACGGATTGTCGGGTGGAAAGAATTACAAGACAGGACGTTGGATCGCATTCTTCGGAGAAAACTTAGATGCTACTATTGATTTGTTGGAACATCAGGAAATAAGCAATTTAAGATTCAATTGCAACCTCACAAAAGGCGACTGGATTTTCAACGCTAAGTCAGTTAAGATTTCTGTTTCTGACGACGGAAAAGAATTCAAAGAGATACATTATCAAGAATTTCCAATTGAGACGGTGGCTGAAGACGGTGTAATGAATTTCAGTGTCGATTTCGACAAGGCAAATGCAAGACACGTTAATGTTGTTATTGAGCCATTTATGTGTCCAGAAGGACATTCAGGTTACGGCTATCCTGCTTGGATTTTCGTTGACGAACTTAAAATTAACTGATTATGAGTGAATTGACAATACGTTTTGCTGAACCCAACGAAGCCGGTTTAGTTTTGGATTTCATCAAAAAGATAGCAGATTACGAAAAGTTATTAGATGAAGTAATTTGCGATGAATCAACGATATACGATTCTGTTTTCGTCAAGAAAGAAGCTGAAGTCATTTTTGCCTGCGAAGATGGTATTCCTGTCGGATTCGCCTTGTTCTTCCACAACTTCTCCACTTTCATGGGAAAGAAAGGACTCTATTTAGAAGACCTGTTTGTGATTCCTGAGAAGAGAGGCAAAGGATATGGCAAAGCTTTGTTTCAATATTTAGGAAGATTAGCGAACGAAAGAGGCTGCAAACGCTTCGAATGGGTATGTCTGAACTGGAATGAACCATCGATAGAATTCTACAAATCGTTCGGTGCGGTTCCTATGGACGAATGGACCACATTCAGACTATCAGGCAAAGCATTGAAAGACATCTGATTTTTTGTAAAAATATTTAAATAAGTATTGTTTTTATAAGAAATATTTTATACCTTTGCACTCGCAAACCTCGGGTAGGTTTAAATTAAGTAATTTATTATTAATCAATTAAAAAGAAGAAATTATGTCAGCAAAAATGAGATTACAAAGACATGGTAAAAAAGGTCAACCTTTCTATCATATTGTAATTGCAGACGCTCGTGCACCACGTGATGGTCGTTTCATTGAAAAAATCGGTACTTACAATCCAGTAGCACAACCAGCTCAAATCAACATCAACTTTGACAAAGCATTAGACTGGTTAAACAAAGGTGCTCAACCAACAGACACAGTACGTTCAATCCTTTCACAAAAAGGCGTTTTGTTAAAGAAACACTTATTGGTTGGCGTTAAGAAAGGTGCTATGACAGCTGAACAAGCAGAAGTCAAGTTCCAAAACTGGATGAAAGAAAAAGAAGCAAAGGCAGCTGAAGAAGTAAAAGCTAAGGCAGAACAAAAGAGAGCTGCTCAAAAAGAAAGATTAGAAGCAGAAGCTAAAGTTAACGAAGCACGTATCGCTGAGTTAGCTAAGAGAAGAGCAGAAGCAGCAGCCGCTGAAGCAGCAGAAAACGCAGAAGCAGCTACAGAAGAAGCTCCAGCAGCTGAAGAAACAACAGAAGCAGAAGCTTGAGATTCTAAATCTTGAAATACAAAAAAATCCGTCGGAGAAATTCGACGGATTTTTTTTATCCTTGAAAAGGCGCGATTAGTTACACAAAGGTTTTTATTACCTATCGTTATTTTTCTATAAAATAATTATATGAACAAACATTATTATGCAAAAAAACATTATATTTGTAAACAAATTTGTTGACATAATATTACCATTATGAATTATGATGTAGGACAATATATAAACGAATTAATATCCCATACAGGTCAGTCTCAATCTATTGTGGCTCGTGATATAAAAGTTTCTCGTCAGTTGCTCAGTTGTGTAATTAACGGTAAACGTGAAATGTCGTTACAACTTGCCATGAAATTAGAATCCTATTTTTCGTTAGCAGATGGTGAACTTATGAAGATTCAATCGATGCAAGCCATTCAAAGACGGAAACGACATATACGAAATCACCTATGCGAGACGCTAATGAACAAGAACGCATTTTGGTCGTATGATATAAAATCTTTTGACGACATACCAGACGAAGAACTAATCGAAAAATGTTTCACCATACTTGATATGAATGATATAGACCTAATGTTTGAACTTTTTCCTCGCAAACAAATTCAACAAATATGGCAAGAACGAATGGCGATACAAGGAGAATATATGCAAATGCTTAACGTGATGATTGCTATGTATTATTTCGGAATCAAAGAACCTGAAAAATATTTAGCCAAGGTCGAAAAAAAACATATCAATAATTTACTAAAAAAAGTCACTATATGAGACAGGGATTAACAAGTAAGATTGAGGCTATTATAGAACAAGTGTCTCAGCTAGAATGTATAAAGCCATATATCTTATGCGGAGGCACAGCACTTGCCATACAAATAGGACATCGTAAAAGCGAAGATCTTGACTTTATGACGTGGCGCACATCTAAAACAGAAAAACCTGAAGTAAAATGGAATTTGATAGAAAAAGAAATTGAGGAAAAGATTGGAGAAATAGAAAACTTCAATATGCTTGGATTTGACCAAGTTGAATTTTTGGTTAAAGGTGTAAAACTGTCTTTTTTTGTAAGTGACAACTATTCTCCAGTATCATCACCTATAGAATATCTTGGCAATATACGCTTGGCCGATATAGAATCAATTATGGCAATGAAGATGGAAGTCATGTTGCGCAGGATGAAATTCCGCGACTACTACGACATCTATAGTATTTTGCAAGAAGGACATTCTATTCACAAAGGCATTGAAAAAGCACTCAAACTATCAAGGCATCGTCTAACCACGAAGAATATCATTGCGATGCTATTAGGCGGACAATTTATTCAAGACGATAATTTCTCGACATTAGAACCGAAATATAATATCAGCAAAGAAAAGATTAGAGAGTATATTTTGCATAAATTGAAATAAAAGGAATCAATATCCATATTTTTCCTTCCATCTCATCCTCAATGAATTTTGCATCTCTCTTTCACGAGGGTTGTTCTGAGGTGTATAGAATCGTGTTCCAGAAATCTCCTGCGGAAGAAATTCCTGCTCAACGAAATTACCTTCATAATCATGAGCGTACTTATATCCATCACTGTAGCCAATGTCTTTCATCAATTTCGTAGGAGCGTTACGCAGATGCATCGGCACGCTGAGATTCCCTGTCTTGCGCACTACCTCCTGAGCCGAATTTATAGCCATATAAGATGCGTTGCTCTTTGGCGATGTCGCGAGATATATCGCCGTCTGTGAAAGTATTATTCTGCTTTCAGGAAAACCGATCTTATTCACGGCATCGAAACATGTGTTAGCGAGCAACAATGCATTCGGATTCGCGTTGCCAATATCTTCTGATGCCAAAATCAACATGCGGCGTGCAATAAACAATGGGTCTTCACCAGCCTCTATCATACGAGCCAAATAATATACAGCTGCATTAGGATCGGAACCTCGCATTGATTTTATGAATGCTGATATGATGTCGTAGTGCATCTCTCCTAACCTATCATATTTCAACAGGTTGCTCTGTATATATTGCGTTGTGACGTCATTGGTTATATTCAGTATTTCAGCGTCAGGATTAGCTTCGTATGTCATTCCCACCACCAATTCGAGCGCGTTGAGAAGTTTTCGTGCGTCACCACCACTGATGTGCATTAGAGCTTCTTTTTCCTGAATAATTATCTTCTTGCCATAATCTTCTTCTAAAACAGGTAAAGCGTTGTTGATAAGTTTATCTAAATCATCTTTTTCTAACGACTTCAAGACATAGACCTGACATCTGGAAAGCAATGGAGAAATCACCTCGAAACTCGGATTCTCTGTCGTTGCACCTATTAATATTACAAGTCCTTTTTCGACAGCGTTAAGTAGAGAATCTTGTTGCGACTTACTGAAACGATGGATTTCATCAATAAAGAGTACAGGTGTGTCGGGAGCCATGCGAGCACGATCGAAGACTTCTCGTACTTCTTTGACACCGCTATTGATCGCACTGAGCACATAAAATTGGCGTTTCACCTGCTTGGATATGATAGAGGCAAGCGTAGTCTTCCCTACACCTGGAGGTCCCCAGAAAATCATTGATGGGATTCGCCCGCTTTCGATAGCGCGACGTAAGACCGCATTCTCGCCAATAAGGTGTTCCTGTCCAATATACTGCTCCAACGATGTAGGACGCAGACGCTCTGCTAATGGTATCGACTGATGTTTCATAATGTTTTAAATCTGAGAAACTGAAAACTTGAAAATCTGAGAGTTAACAGATCCTAAATCATCTGCGAATTTACAAAATATTTCTGAATGCAAACTATTTATCTTAGTTATTTAGAAGTGAGATGGATTTGAACATTAACAATAGTTTCATTGTTTTATATCCGAAAATCACGATCTATGAAACCTTTATATTTTGTTATGATGTTTATTATTTGTCAACATTCTTCACTTGCCGGACAAGAAGCTGTTTCTGACAGTTTGGATTTTCGTACTGCAGTAGGCTTGATGTTACAGAATAACAATGCTATAAAAGCCGCTGAGAAAAACACTGAACTTGCAAAGCGTCAGTCGCAACTTGTTAACGCGAGCTGGTTTCCTACAATCACAATGACTGGAACTTACACTATGATGTCTAATAAAGTCAGTGTTAGTCAGGAATACGCTCCCCTACTCGACCCTCTAAAAGAAAAATATGCAAACACATTCTTGATGCCGGATATTCTTAACTATCTCTCCAACGAACTCGGCGATCTTGCATTCGAGGTCCCGATATTTGACGACGACTTCGGTTCTGTTGACCTCGAAATAGTTTATCCATTATTTACAGGTATTAAAAGAATTTACGCCAACAAGTTAGCGAATAATAACAAGATTCTGTCGGAGATTAATAAAGAATCTGTCGGTGCGACAAAATATCTTGAATTAGCGAATACTTATTTTTCTTTAAGTCTTGCCGAGTCAATGATTAAGGTTCTCAAAGAGACTCATGAAATGACAAAGAATCATTATTCTCAGGCTGTGAAATTAGAAAATGTCGGAATGTTCGATAAAGCGGAACGTCTGATTGTGAAAGTCGCTCTTGACGAAAGTGACAGAAATCTTAAGAGTGCAGAGAATCAGAATGAAGTCTTAAGAAACGCATTGATAAAGATTATCGGTCAACCGTCATCAGAAATTATATCTTCACCTATAATATTATCTACTTCATTATTTCTTAACGAGCAGATTCCTTCCTTAATTTGGTTTAAGGATATGATGCGTAATAATGCATATATCTACGAGCAGTCGGAACTTCATGACGATATTGCGAAGACAAGTATCAAAATGAGTCGTTCAAATTATTTCCCCGTGATTTCAGTTTTCGGGAAACAAACTCTTGTCTCTTATCAAGTTCCGAAGAATCTGATTCCTAATACCATTGCAGGCATCAATATAGCTTGGGATATTTTCGACGGATTGGCGAGAGAACGTAACATTCAGATGACAAGGATCGAAACGGAGATTATAAGCGAGACGCAAATGAATCTCAAGGACGAATTGGAAGTCGCTGTAGATGAATGGTATGCTCAATTGAAACAATCTGTCGTCAACGCCAAAGATTTAGAGTCGTCGTTAGAGTTGGCGGAAGAAGTATATAGAATAAGGGAGAAATCTTTCACTGAAGGTCTCGCCACTTCACAGCAAGTTCTCGACGCATTGAACATTTTAAATAAGACTAAATTGTTGTTACTCACGACATATTTCGAATATGACATCGCATTAGCAAACCTGTGTTGTTTGTGTGGAATACCAGAATATTTTGAATCTTTTATCAGATAACAATTAAGAGAATAACTGATGATAATATGAAAACATCCAATAAAATATTATTTGTCGCATTTATAATAATTTTAGTTACAATCTTGATTCTTTCGCTTTCAGGGATAATTATGATGAATGAAAAAGAGACCGTATTGCAAGGACAGATTGAAGCTGAGGAATATAATATCTCCGGTCTGCTGCCGGGAAGAATTGAGGAGATATATGTAAAGAAAGGGCAATATGTGGAGAAGGGTGAGATTTTGATACATATTATCTCAAAGGAGGTTAACGCAGAATATGAAGCTCAGAAATCGTTGGAGAAAGCCGCCAAGCTACAAAGCGAGAAACTCGATTCAGGATCACGTAAGGAATTGGTATCCATCGCCAAGGAATTATGGGACGGGACGAAAGCTGATTTGAAATTGGCGAAAACTACTTACGACAGAATTTCCGCCTTGTATGAAGATTCAATCGTAAGTGTGCAACGCAGAGATGAAGTGGAAGCGATATATAGGTCTGCGTTGGCGGCAGAGCGCGCCGCTTATTATCAATATCAGATTGCTAAAGAAGGCGTGCAGGAACAGGACAAGGCGTCGGCGAAAGAAATGGCGAAAGCCGCCGAAAAAAATGCTGAAGTAGTGAAGTCGCTTCTTAAAGATTCTAAACTCACATCCCCCATTTCCGGACAGATAGCGACAATAGCATTGAATGTAGGTGAGTTGTCGTCGATAGGCACTTCCATAATGACAATTGTCGATATTGAAAATCCTTATCTCGTCTTGAATGTACGTGAAGACTTGTTAAAAAATTTTAAGATGGGTAACGACATACTATGCGAGATACCTGCCTTAGGATTGAATGATGTTCCGTTTACCATTAATTACATTTCTCCATTAGGAAGTTTCGCGACATGGAAAGCGACGAAAGATAGCGGCGGCTACGATCTGAGAACATTTGAAATACAGGCTGTCCCTAAGTACAAAGTCAACGATTTAAGACCAGGAATGTCGGCTATAGTAACAATTGAAAATTGAAAGTTGAAAGTTGAAAATTAATAATTTGAAATAGAATGCGGGAAACTAAACGTCATAGCGGATACTTTGCTGTTGTCAAGAGAGAATGTCTTATCTTGACATCACGTCCTCTTTATCTTTTCGCAGCGTTGATATTTCCGTTGTTCGCCTTGTTTTTCATGACGACGATTTTCGGCAACGGCATGATTGAAAACATTCCAGTAGGCATCGTTGATGAGGATGAGAGCACTATGTCGCATGAAATTGAGAGACTCTGTTCGGCGGTGCCAGAGATTCGTGTCACGGAAAGATTCGCCAACACCGCCGAAGCTCGCGACGCTCTTCTCTCAAAAAAAATATACGGCTATCTCATAATACCACATAACTTTCAGGAAGATGTCGAAGCTAACAGAAACACGACACTTACCTTATGTTATCATTACGCTTTTCTCAGCGTAGGGTCAGAAGTGATGCAGGGCTTTCTCAACGCATTAAGAATCATCGCTGTCACTCCTTTACAACAAACCACAGAGTTCCTCGGCGTCAATGATGAAACATTGGAGACCTTGGCTTCGCCTATTAGCATATCGTCGCACCCGCTTTATAACCCGGCGTTAAACTATTCTTCATACCTTACTTTCCCTTACTTCTGGGTTCTGTTCCAAATCTTAATTTTACTTAACATAGCATATTCCTTCGGCAACGACTTCAACGACAAAAGAAAGATTGTCGAATGTCTTAAAACCGGGAACGACAAGTTTGTCAACGTTATTTTAGGAAAACTTACACCTTATATATTAATATTCACTTCCATCGCCATTTTTGCGAATGTATTGATGTTCGACATCATGGATTTTGATTTACATTCAAAGATAACTTCAATGATAACAATCTGTTTTCTTTTCATCATGGCAACATGTTCCATCTCGCTATTCCTTTTCTCTATATATTCCCACCTGCCGATCATCATCAGTTTCATCTCTATGTTCGGCTCGTTGGGAGCCACTTTTGCCGGCGTGACTTTCCCCGTAAACGCGATGTACCCGATCTTCGAAAAACTATCATTACTATTTCCTATCCGTCACTTCGTCGTAATCACCGACTATCTTCGCTATGAAAGTCACGCCTTTTTATACTGTTGGAAATCTATACTTATGTTAATAAGTTTTAACATATTGATAATATTAGCAACGATATTGTTAAAGAGAAGAATGAATAAGGCTATTGAACTAAAGCCCTTGAACTAAATGAGATGAACGACATCATAAAAATAATATACAATGAATTTAAAGCCATCGGCACTAACATTCCGATTCTAATTGTATTGATACTCGGGAATGTAGGTTATGGTTTTCTTTATAATTTATTGTATAATACAAATGTATATCGTGATGCTCCGATTGCTATAGTTGACATGTCGCAGAGTGATGTAAGTCGTCATTTCATCGATTATATTGATGCCACTCAGCAAGTTGAGGTGATAATGAAAACACAAGATTTTCATGAAGCTAAACGGAAACTTCTTGAAAGAGAAATTGTCGGTTTCCTTTACATTCCTTCAGACCTGAAAGAAAACATCATGTGCGGCAAACAGACGGAATGTTTGATTTACGGCTCGACGCTTTCATTCTTAGATTATCTTAACATTTCTGAGGCCGTCAATTTCAGTTCTTTAGAGATAAACTCAGAGTTGCTTCCCGAGATGATTAAGAATCTCAATATGATAGACGTGCTTTTTCTCGCTAACGACAAAGCCGTCGACATCATAAGCGAGCCTTTATATAACGAAAGCGAAGGCTACGGAACATATCTTATTCCGCCAGTGATGGTTATAATCATCTTTCAAACAATGATGATAACAATGGCGATGAGGATGGGAGATGAAGTAACAAAGTCGCGAAGTAGCAAAGTCACAGAATTAGAATATCATTCTATCTCTAAATCATTATGTTTAAAAATAGTTTTGGGTAAGGCGATAACTAATGTAATGATTTATATTGTTTTTTCAATTTTCTTCTTAGGGTTGTTGCCATTGATTTTTCATCTTCCACATCTTGGGAACTATTTAGACATCGCAATTATGATGATACCGTATCTTTTTGCAAGTGCGTTTTTCTGCTTATGTTTGTCGCCGTTTTTCACCGATGCCGATATGCCATTGTTTCTCATCGTTTTCATGTCGGTACCTTTAGTATTTCTGACCGGCATCTCCTACCCTTTGGAACTCATGCCGTGGCATTGGAAGATCTTACATTATCTTTTCCCAGTCGCTCCAGCCACTTTAGCGTTCGTGAAATTAGACTGTATGGGTGGCGACTTAACCAACATCCGTCCTGAGATGACGACCCTATGGATTCAGTGTGCGGTTTATTTTGTGACAGCGGTTCTTGTATGGAGAAGAAAAAGTCTTAAAAATTAAGGGCCTTCTATAAATTGCTTTGCAAGTGATTTATGATTTTATCTTTGAGAAGATTTTTGTTTTTTTCGAAAGAGCATAGCGAGCTATGTGATTGAGAGAAAGACAAAAAGATTCCAAGGAGAAACATAAAGCACGCAAAAGTTTTAATTTACAGTCTCTTTTTGAGTTTTAACTTCTATAAAAAAATACAGAGTTCATTTCTCAACTCTGTAATTTTCACTTACACAAAATTATGGATGGTACCACGAATTAATGCAAAATGCATTCATCACTCTATTTATCATCATCCATTGAATCCCAATAATCCATATCCATTTTCATCACTTTGAATATTTTTTCTGTTTGTAATCCCAATCCATAGTCGTATAT
>SUWS01000046.1 GCA_015061365.1 Lentimicrobiaceae bacterium
CAGTACATTTTGTCGACTGAACTTCTTATGACCCTGCAAATATACACAAAAAAATTATTGATAAAATGTTTTTTGTAATATAGTATCTACATTAATTTTCAACTTTCAACTTTCAACTTTCAATTTTAATTGTCCTCATCGTCCATATATAAATCCTTGAGGTATTGTTCGAGTGCCATTTCGTTGGCGACTTTGACTTCACGTTGTTTGCTGCCGGCGAAAGGTCCGACGATGCCAGCTTTCTCTAACTGGTCGATGATACGTCCGGCTCTGTTATAACCGAGTTTCAGCTTACGTTGTAACATAGACGTCGAGCCTTGCTGAGTTTGAACGATGATATAAGCTGCCTCTTCAAACAGTGGGTCTCTTTCTTCCGGGTTGAGATTTTCTTTTCCGCCGCCTTCATCTTTTTCGTCTGGACAGTCTGGAAGATGATATGCATCGGGATAGGCTCTTTGCGACCCGATGAAGTCGGTAATATCTTCCACTTCAGGTGTGTCGATGAATGCGCATTGCAGACGAACCAAGTCGTTGCCTGTAGACAGCAGCATATCGCCGCGACCTACAAGTTGGTCGGCTCCATTGGTATCTAATATTGTTCCCGAGTCGACACGAGATATTACGCGGAAAGCGATACGTGCAGGGAAGTTAGCCTTGATAGTACCAGTGATGATGTTTACAGACGGACGTTGTGTTGCGATAATGAGATGGATGCCGATGGCACGAGCCAACTGTGCGAGACGTGCTATAGGGGCTTCCACTTCTTTACCTGCCGTCATGATAAGGTCGGCAAACTCGTCAACGACTAATACTATATAAGGTAAGAAACGATGTCCGTCGTAAGGATTGAGTTTACGTGCGATGAACTTGGCGTTATATTCTTTGATGTTACGTACCTGAGCGTCTTTCAGTAATTCGTAACGGTTGTCCATCTCAATACATAATGAGTTGAGTGTGCGGACTACTTTTCTCACGTCAGTGATGATGGCTTCTTCAGCGTCAGGGAGTTTCGCTAAGAAGTGACGTTCTATCTTCTTGTACAGACTTAACTCCACTTTCTTAGGGTCGACGAGGACGAACTTAAGCTCGGCAGGATGCTTGCTATATAACAAGGATCCGATGATGGCGTTGATACCAACCGACTTACCTTGACCTGTCGCGCCAGCCATAAGGATGTGAGGCATCTTGGCGAGGTCGGCGACGTAACTTTCGTTAGATATTGTCTTGCCTATGCCGAATGGAAGTTCATAGCCGCATTTCTGGAAACGTTCCGATCCTAATACGCTCTTCATCGATACTGTCTGCGGCTTTTGGTTAGGAACCTCAATACCGATAGTTCCTTTTCCTGGAATAGGAGCGATGATACGGATTCCTATCGCTGCGAGACAAAGCGCGATGTCGTCTTGCAATCCTTTGATCTTAGATATTCTCACACCTGCAGCAGGAACTATCTCGTATAATGTTACGGTAGGACCGATGGTAGCCTTGATCTTGTCGATGGCGATGTTGTAGTTGGCAAGCGTGTCGACGATACGTTTTTTGTTAGCCTCGAGTTCGTCTTTGTCAACATTGGCAGAGCTTTCTCCATAGTCTCTCAATAAGTCTAAAGGAGGAAACTTATAATTCGACAACTCTAATCGTGGGTCAAAATCGGTGTCTAAACCGAAATGCTCGCCAATGGTTTCTGCCTGTTTTTCTTCTGTCGGAATAGTGACTTCCATGCCCGGTATCTTGATCTCCGGATTCTCGTCATCAGAAGCAATTTCTAAATTATAATCAGAACCTGTCTCATCATCATCGTGATCATCCGATTTAGGATCGAGGTCGATGGTTATGGCTTCTGATTTAGGTTCTTCATTTTCATGAGAGATATGTCTGACAGTGATTTCAACATCTTCTTCGTCTTCTTCATCTTCAATGTCTTCTTTGTGATCTATATCATCATCATTGTCTTCCTCATCATCTTCATCTTTAGTGATGATTGTTATAGGCTTTTCATTTTCAGAATCGTCTTCAGTATTATCTTCGGAATCGTCGGTTTCTTCATCGTCTTTGTTTTTCTTATCTGCATTGAAGTTGAACGTCGGCATCTTGATGTCGAAAGTGAATACGACGTATAGGAACGCGGCGAAGAATAATACGATATATATTCCTATCTCGCTGATATAAGGTTCTAACATCAAATATATCTTTGTTCCAACCAAACCATATATTGTTTCGCATACTTCGTTATTTGGAAGTATTGTGGCGAGGAATAGCGGCGTCCAGATTAAAAAGACGAGACAATATTTACATATTGTGATAATTTTTATCTTAGGTCCTTTGAATGTGAGCATCGAACCGGAGATAAACAACAGGAATAACAGGTAAAATGTTCCGATGCCGAAAGTGTTTCTGCTGCACCATTCTCCTATTGTCTCGCCCCAGTTGCCAGTGAGGTTATAACCTATCAGGTATGATATCGTGGATATTACGATAAACAAACTTACCAACATCAGGAAAACTCCCGATATGATACGGAAACGTGGGTCGCTTGCTTTCTTGCGAGTTCCCGTTGCGTTGCCTTTTGGTTTGCTTTTCTTCGTGCCTTTGTTTTTTTTATCTGCTGCCATATCTTAATCTACAAATCGGAATGTTTTGTTGAAACGTATCTTACCCGAATTCTTATCTATTGAGAGCCATACGAATACTGGCTTACCTACTATGTGGTCGATTGGCACATAGCCCCAGAAACGTGAGTCCTGCGAGTTGTGACGGTTGTCGCCCATCATCCAATAATAGTCCATCTTGAAAGTATATTCATCGGTTTCTTCTCCATTGATGAAGATCTTTCCGTCTTTTACTTTCATGTCGTTATGTTCGTAAGCTCTTATCACTCTGTCGTAAAGTGCGATGTTCTCCGGATTGATTTTCACTGTCGTACCTTCTTGTGGTATGACGATAGGTCCGAAGTTGTCGGCGTTCCATTTGAAGTGTGTGGTGTCGTTAGGGAAGATGTCTTCAGAGACTTCTGTTCCGGCAGGTGCTATTCTTCTTGTCACCGATGTGACGAAAGGAAGTTTTCTGAACTCTTCGGCAGTCTTACCTGTCATATTGAAAATCAGCTCATCGGCGTGTGCTGTCCTATATCCTTCAGTGATGTTGTATTTTTCCAATATAGAAGGATTGATGCCGTTGCCTGTTATCTTGACTATATAATTGTGTTGCATCTCTTCCGGTTGTTCGCCTATCTCACCGTTGATATAAACCACGCCGTCAATTATCTGCAAGGTGTCGCCTGGCATCGCGATGAGACGTTTTACGTAGTTCTCTCTTTTGTCAACAGGTCGTGTGATGATGTCGCCGAATTGTTTCTTGTCGCTCATCACCTTGTCTTTACCGAAGTAACGGCATAACTGATAATAAGTGACGTTGCTTTGATATACTTCGCTCACGGTATCTCCGGCAGGGAAGTTAAATACTATCGGGTCGTTACGTTTTATATCTGTCGTTCCCGGCAGACGTTTGTATGGAAGTTGAGGCCATTCGATATATGACTTCGCCGTTTTTGACCATGGCAACGTGTGATGTACGAAAGGAAATGCGAGCGGAGTGTTCGGGACGCGTGGACCGTAACCCATCTTACTCACTATAAGATAATCTCCGACTAACAATGACTTCTCCATACTTGATGATGGAATGGTGTACATCTCAAACATGAAAGTTCTGATTATTAACGCCGCTACTACAGCCCAAACGATAGAATCCAACCAGTCGCGTACTGTGCTTTTTGCCGGATAGCTCGTCACTCTCGGATCGCTGTATTTTGAACCTTGTATCGTTACCAAAGGGAAGAATATGAAAGGAACTACAGCGGCGCATACCACTTCCCATATCTTAAATCTGCCGAATGCCTTCGCCAAGTCGATAAACATAAGCATCATGGTGAAGAGATTGATATATGGTATTATCAGCAAAAGATACCACCACCATTTGGTGTCATCGACGATCTTGGATAAGACGTATAAATTGTAATATGGTATCACAGAATGGTATCCTTTGAAGCCTGCTCTCTCGAAGAGTTTCCAACAGAATGCGATAGGTATTGTGAATAATGCCGGTACTAAGATTATGAATGCTAACATGATTTTATATTTTTATATTTTACTTTTTTCAGTTTTTCAGATTTTCAGATTTTCAGTTTCTCAGATTTTTAATAGGTTTTCCATTGTAAAGATTCCTTTTTTGCCGAGGAGAAATTCTGCCGCTATCACCGCGCCTGTAGCGAAGCCTTTTCTGCTGAACGCCTCGTGACGTAACTGTATGATGTCGCAGTCCGATTCCGCCTTGACTTCATGGATGCCGAAGACGTCGCCTTCACGGATCGCCTCAACAGGTAGAACCTTACTAATTGTCAATTGTTCATTGTTACTTGTTAATTGTAAATTATCAATTGTCAATTGGTTCAGCTCCCACGATTTGTAATTATCGTTATTCTCGATAATGTCTTCCGCGAGTTTCACCGCTGTGCCGCTCGGCTTGTCTAATTTATGGATATGATGTGTCTCGGTGAGACTGAGTCTGTAATTGTAGTTTTCGCTTAGCTTAGCAAGTTGTTTGTTGAGCATAAACATTATGTTCATGCCTATGCTGAAGTTAGGGGCGTAGAACAAAGCCTGGTTCTCGTTTTCACATCGTGACTTCACTTCGTCGAGATGCTGATACCATGCTGTCGTTCCGCATACAACAGGTATGTTCATGTCGAAGCAGCGGTATATGTTGTTCAGGGCTGTTGCCGGTGTGCTGAATTCTATCGCGACAACCTCTTCGGAATCTGATCTTTTTTCAGATTTTAAGGTTTTCAGATTTTCAAGTTCTGATGAGTTGTCTATTCTCGCTATTATTATGTGTCCGCGTTGCAAAGCCACCTGCTCCACCTCGTGACCCATTTTGCCGTATCCTAATATTATTATATTCATCAAGTTTAAAATTTTAGTTTCAAAGAAATCCCGTATCCGCTCTCGTTCCCGAATCCCGTTCCCAAATAAGCGTAATTGGTTTGTATCGTTGGTTCTACTTTCAACGTCAGGTCGTCGCCTATGTCATATTCAAAGAAGTGAGCGTCGACGGTGGCGTCGATGATGTTTATTCCGTACCATAACGCCATGATAATCCAGCTTAGCTCCATGTTACGTCTGTAATTGTCGCGTAACGTTATGAGGTTGTTGCCTGAATATTTTCCGGCATATTCAATGGCTTCATCACTTACATCGGTATTTATTCCCGACTGATAGTCGTAGGCGTCTCTGAAAGTCCTGTAATAGTCACCGTTCATGTCGGCGAAATAATATATCGTTCCTATGCCGGCGTAAACGATAGGAATCTTCCAATATTTTTTGTTGTATGCCTGTCCTAATCCCGGTAACACCGCCGAATATAATGTCGCTCTTTTCGGATTGTGCTTCTTCGGCTCCGCGATGCTATCGTTTTTTGCGAAGACATTCCCCATTGATATGGTAATGAACAACAACAATATCAGAAGACGTTTCATCATCGTAATCAGTCTTTATTGATTAATGAAATAAGTCTTTCGAATTCTTCGTCGTTCTTGAAGTTGATTGTTAACGTGCCTTTGCCTTTGCTGTTACGGCTGACCTTGATCTTGGTGTTAAGCGACTTGGAAAGAGAGTTGACTTTCTGTATCACGGCTTCAGGCAATACGTCTTTCTGTTTTTTCGTCTTGACATTTTTGTTGTTGAGCGAGCGTACTAACTCCTCGACTTGTCGAACGCTGAGGTCCTTGTCGATGATCTCTTTCAAGATGACAAGCTGTTGCGTCTTATCCTCGATGTTGATTATAGTACGTGCCTGGCTCATGGAGATGAATCCGTCGCGCACTGCAACTTGTACCTCTGGCGGAAGTTTGAGGAGACGCAGGAAGTTGGTCACAGTACTTCTGTCTTTGCCTACTTTTTCGCTCAGTTGTTCTTGTGTGATATTACATTCTTCGATGAGGCGTTGGTAGGAGAGAGCCACTTCTATCGCGTTGAGACCTTCGCGGTGGGTGTTCTCTATCAATGCCATCTCGAGCATCTGTTCGTCGTTAGCTACTCTGATATAAACCGGTATCGTTTTCAGTCCTGCGAGTTTAGAAGCTCGTAGTCGGCGTTCTCCGGATATGAGCTGGTATTTGTCGCGTCCCATCTTCCTGACGGTGACGGGTTGTATCACGCCTTGTACCTTTATCGACTCGGCGAGTTCGTTGAGGGCGTTGTCGTCGAAGTCGGTTCTTGGTTGGAAAGGGTTGGCTTCGATGAAATCTATATTAAGTTCTGCCACGGCACCAGCCACGTAGTTGCCAGATATGTCGGATGATGTGATGTCTGTTTCCGGACTTTGTAATATTGCGTCCAATCCGCGACCTAATCCTCTTTTCTTATTCTGTAATGACATTTTCGTTGTTCTTTAATATTTCTCTTGCAAGGTTAAGATAATTGATAGCGCCGATACTCGTGGCGTCGTGCATGATGGCGGTCTGACCGAAACTCGGAGCTTCGCTGAGACGTGTGTTCACGTTGATGATAGTGTCGAACACCATGCTCTGGAAGTGCGTCTTCACTTCGCTTACTACTTGTTTCGAAATCCTCGTTCTCGAATCGAACATGGTCAGCAGGATGCCTTCTATGTCTAAGCCGGGGTTGAATCTGCTTTGTACTATCTTTATTGTGTTGAGCAGTTTTCCGAGACCTTCGAGCGCGAAGTACTGACATTGTACGGGTATGATGACGGAGTTGGCTGCCGTGAGGGCGTTGACGGTGATGAGTCCTAATGATGGTGAACAGTCGATGATGATATAGTCGTATTCTTCTTTCACTTCTGCGAGGGTCTCGCTCATCATGCGTTCGCGTTGAGGCTGGTTGATGAGTTCAATCTCCGCACCTACGAGGTCGATGTGAGCCGGAAGAAGATACAGGTTAGGCGTCTCCGTCTCCTTGATGATGTCTTTCGGGTTGACACCGTCGATGATACACTCGTATATGCTGTTGTCGATTTCTTTCGGGTCGAAGCCTACGCCGGAGGTGGAGTTCGCCTGCGGGTCGGCGTCGATGAGAAGTGTCTTATGTTCAAGTACTGCAAGGCTCGCCGCCAAGTTTATCGCTGTGGTTGTCTTGCCTACGCCGCCTTTCTGATTTGCTATCGCTATTATCTTACCCATGTCGTGTCGATTTATTATTCAAACTACAAAGGTACGATTTTTATTGTACGAATTAATAATGTGTAAAGAGAAGTTATCAACAATTTTTTTTGAGGCAAAATTACATATAAACAAAAAATATAATATCTTTGCGACATAAGTATTGTTAACAAAAATTATTGCCTATGATGATATAAGCGTTTCATTACGCACACTATAAAGACATATTGAAAAAAGCGTTTTTGCTATAATCTTGAATCATTAAACCTTCGACAAGTTTAAAAATCCACCAAGAGTAAAGCAGAGAACGCCTGCGCTATGCGTGGGCTTTACTCGTATAATTTGGTGGATAGGTAAGTCGAAGGACCTAATGATTCAAATTAGCGGTAAGCACCACGCTTTTTTTGTGCGCGTAAAAATGGTTCTCAATGGTGCTTTTGATAATTAACAATTTACAATTAACAATTAACAGTTGACGATTATTTGGACGATGACCGTTGTCTGTTGTCCGTTGACTGTTGACCATTAAAAACATCAAAGAAATGAAGACATTAAAAGTAAGTTTAATTTTATTAGTAGCAATATTCATGACATCATGTACGCAACCATCTTATCTCACATATTATAGATATGATGAAAGTACAGCACGTTACATGAACCCAGCGATGATGCCTGGATACATCACTCCAACGATTGCAGACCTCAATGTTTCAAAGACAAAGATATCTGAAACATATACTTACAAAAACACCTTGACTTCAAATGACATGAACAATGCGGAGAACTCACCAACCATTGAATATCTCAAAAATTACACAGTATCGCAAGCTGTCAAGAAACATAACGCTGATGTATTAGTAGCACCAATTTTCGACATTAAGACAAGTGAAGATAATGCGACAATAGAAGTTAATGTAAGCGGTTATCCTGCAAACTTCGTCAACTTCAGAAATGTTAAGGCGGCAGACACAATAACATTGAGAATGTATAACATTGAAGTAGCTCAACCTAAATAATCGAATTATGAAAATAAGATTACTCACATTATTAGCGATTATATTCTTATTGGGCAATGTCACTTTCGGACAATCTGTAGGTGAATATCGCGTAAGAAAGGCTGAGACCATAACAAAGAAAATTGAGAAACCGAAGAAGCCTAAGGTTATAAGAGAAAACAATCCCGAAAGAAAAGGATATTATGTAATACCAGAAGCGATATTGGGAGTGGCATTTGAACGTGGCCCGATGTTAAATGTGAATGCTACATTAGGCTATGATTTCAATAATCACTTCGCACTTGCTGTAGGAATAGGGCTCAACAATACCTTTGATACAGATGCAATAAAAGATACTGCTAATTTTTATGATAAGGATATTAAAATACCATTATACATCAACATTAATGGGGATTTTAGTAGAAGACCAATATTAGGTGTAATTACTCCTTATTATGATATTGATTTGGGATTTGTAATCCCAGTCAGAAATGGTCCTCGGGTATGGTGGTTAGATGAATCACATGAATACGATAGCAAGGGCTTGATGTTTTCACCAGAATTTGGTATAAGAGTAAATCAATGTTATATTGGTATAAAATACATGCTTACAAAATACCATCGTGATACGTTTATCAGAGGTTGGTTAGTTGATAATCATTTGTCTTATTTTATAGAGTCTTATAGGCATTCGCTTTCTCTCAAATTCGGTTACAAGATTCCGTTAAACATTGGCAGATGATTATGTAGTGATAAGATAACCGCCCTCAAGATTATCTTGGAATTTTGAGGGCGGTTTGTTATAGGAAATCAGGGTTAGTTTAATTTTCTATCATAATGAAAACGCATAGAATGTATCGTAATGATTTTACCATTCACAGCATATATTATTCTGTGTTCTTTGTTAATTCTTCGGCTCCAATAACCTGCTAAATCATATTTTAAGGCTTCTGGTTTTCCTATACCTACGTATGGATTTTTTTTGATAGAAGATAATAATGATTCGATTTTTTTAAGAATCCTCAAATCATTTTTTGCCCAAAACTTGAGGTCCTCGATAGCGGTTTCTTTAAATTCAAGTTCAAATATTAATTCCATATTCACTAAGGTCAACCTTCTTGGAAGGTTCTTTTTCTGTCTTGCGTATTCTCTCTACGAAATCAGGATCGTATGGACTTTCATCATTCTTTTCTTTGAAAATACCAGACATCAATAAGGTTTCTATAATTTTTTTTGCGATTTCGCTTTTACTATCATATTCAAAAGTTATTTTTGCCATAATTCAATATAATTTAGTTCTTTGCAAATATACAAATAATAATTGGCAATGTGTTTTGTAGAATTTTTTTTAACATAATAATTTTGATATTTGGTTAAACGTAATTATATCACTCACAAAATTACTACAGAAAACAATATCCCACAAGAGAAAAATTCATAAAAATTATTAACATAATAAACAGAAGATGTAGTCACACGAATCTCCTGTAGATACATACAGACGTATGTCTTATTAAAAATTAAAAATTATGAATTATGCATTATGAATTAAAAAAAGAGCCGCCATCTTTAAATAGCAGCTCTCCTAAATTTTCAACTTTCAACTTTCAACTTTCAATTTTCAACTTTCAATTTTCAATTTTCAATTTATTTGTCGAGTCCGTCGAACCATGCGTCTAATGATTTGTCGTCATCCTCGAAGTCTTCGTGTTTAGGTTCGTCGAAATAACCTTCAGGATATTCGCCTGTCTCGATGAAATTCAAGGTGTCTCTCAAAGCGTTGCTGAATTTCTCGAAATCTTCTTTATAGAGGAAAAGTTTGTGTTTTTCATAGAAGAAACGATTTTGCTCATTGCTGAAACGACGTTTGCTCTCTGTGATTGTCATGTACTTCTCGTCACCTTTTGTCGTCTTTACATCAAAGAAATATGTGCGCTTTCCTGCACGTACCGCCTTCGAAAACAATTCTTCATGATTGTTCATCTTCTCATTTTCCATAACTGTCAAAAAAATTTATGTTCTACGTATGAATTTTGATTTCGCAAAAATAAATAAAAATATTATAGTCTGAACTTTTTTTGAAAATTTTTCTTGACTTTTACTTTCTTATATCGTATATTCGCAAACAGTTTAGACCAACATCCAAAGCCAAGCGGAAGGAGGCTTGCAACAGTGGAAGTTAGAAATGTACGAGAGCCACTGAAAACATAGAGTAGTACGAACTATGAATCCTGAACAAATTGTAATGATGAAACGATTTATTTACATATTGCTTCTTTGCCTATTGATATCATGTGAAAGCAAAGTACCAATTGTCAGTAGCGATGATTTCAAACAGGATGTACATCGTTTCCCGTTTAGTACATATAATATGTTATGTGTGGAACTGTATGAAGATAATCTGTATCATACCAATCGCCTTGACAATAGGCATTTGCTTTTATATGATTTTAAAAGAAATATTATTGACACCATAATAAGCGACAATAAAGTTATTGACATTATAGTTGTTAATGATAGTAGTATTTTTTATACAGATTATCAAATTGGTAACTATCTCTTGAAAAATGCAAATGATAATTCTTATGACTATTTTAAAGATGTTCATAATACAGTTTCTCATCCTTATTGGAGAGATGATTATCATTGTATATCGGTATTTCCAACACAGCCTTTAACAATGACCGATCCTAAATCAGGCATTGTCTCATGTGTCAGAAAACACATTTTTGCTGAAGATTATTCAGTGATATTGGAGAATGACATACCAGTGTATCTCCGTTTTGAGATTGCTGCTGATTCTAGTATAATACCCGTGTCGTTCTTTGGAGAATATCCCAAAAATCATCCGAAAGAAAATTATTATGATGGTGGTATTCTATATTATTTTTACAATCATAAATCAAAAGAAATAATTACTCATACCGCTGTTGACGATTATGTGGTATTGTGCGATTCTATGGGAAACAAAATCCAGGATGTTTATTTTGGAAGTCAGCTTTATAAATATTCCCCATTTTCTATAGACAAGAAAAACAAGATGGCTGAAAGCATCAATCATTACTATAACGCGACCTTATATTCTTACATAGGATTCGATGAATATAGAAACATATACTACAGATGGATGAGTCTGCCTCGCGAAAAAGATGAAGATTCCATGATAAAAGAAGATGTCGTTGATTATATTCTTGTCGTGGCGGATGAAAAATTCAATATAAAATACGAAGTGTTTTTTGACGGGGATAAATATCACCCTATTCCCGCTGATGATTTAATTAATGAGAAAGGACTTTTAATTTATGAAAAGGAGAACAAGGAATGGAAAGGCTCTCACACTGCTGCTTGGTTTGTTTTTGAGTAGCTTAATGTTTTCGTGTGAGACGATAAACAAAAGTAAAACAGAAGATATGTTTTCGAGAGAAACCAAGGTCTTCTATTGGTATGCAGACAGTTTAAACATAAATATCCCAAATGAGAAACATACTTTTTTTCTTGTGCCGGACAACTCGTGCAGTGGGTGCGTGGTAAAAACAATAGACGTATTGTTTCCTGAAACAGACAGTTCCACATTGATAACGACACCTCATATAGCACAGAACGGCAGTTAGAAATGTACGGGATCCACTGAAAACATAGAGTAGTACAAACTATGAATCCTGAACAAATTGTAATGATGAAACGATTTATTTACATATTGCTTCTTTGCCTATTGATATCATGTGAAAGCAAAGTCCCGGTTATAGAAAGTGACAAATTTAGATGTGATAATTATAAATTTCCATTTAGTACGTTTGAGATGTTGAATTGTAATATACATAATGATGAGATTTTTTATACCAATCGTTACGATAAAAGGTTATTATTGCAATATAATATTCATAATAGTTTTATTGACACTATCATTAAAGACAATGAGATTGTCGATATATGCGTTTTGAATGATACTTGTGTTTTTTATACGGATTATCCATCATTCGGGGATTACAAAATAAAAAATATAAACAATAAATATTATAACTATTTCGAAAAAATTTATGAAACTGTTTCTCACCCATATTGGAAATATGATTATAAGTGTATCTCGGTTGCAAGAAGTGGACCTGATTTTTCATTGACGATGATTGATGAAAATTCAGGAATAATCCAATGTGTCAAATACTATATTTTTGGTAAAGACTATTCAGAGATTCTAAAGAATAACATTCCAGTGTATCTCCGTTTTGAGATTGCTGCTGATTCAAGTATAATACCTGTGTCGTTCTTTGGAGAATATCCCAAGAATCATCCTGAAGATAATTATGCAGATTGTGGAAGATTAGGTGTTTTTTATAATCATAAATCAAAAAATATTATAACATATACTGCTGTTGACGATTATGTGGTATTGTGCGATTCTATGGGAAACAAAATCCAGGATGTTTATTTTGGAAGCCAGCTTTATAAATATTCCCCATTTTCTATTGACAAGAAAAACAAGATGGCTGAAAGCATTAATCATTACTATAGCGCAACCTTATATTCTTACATAGGATTCGATGAATATAGAAACATATACTACAGATGGATGAGTCTGCCTCGTGAAAGAGATGAGAATTCTATGATAAAAGAAGATGTCGTCGATTATATTCTTGTCGTGGCGGATGAAAAATTCAATATAAAATACGAAGTTTTTTTTGACGGGGATAAGTATCACCCTATTCCCGCTGATGATTTAATTAATGAGAAAGGACTTTTAATATATGAAAAAGAGAACAAGGAATGGAAAGGCTCTCACACTGCTGCTTGGTTTGTTTTTGAGTAGCTTAATGTTTTCGTGTGAGACGATAAACAAAAGTAAAACAGATGATATGTTTTCAAGAGAAACCAAGGTTTTCTATTGGTATGCAGATAGTTTAAACATAAATATCCCAAATGAGAAACATACTTTTTTTCTTGTGCCTGACAACTCGTGCAGTGGGTGCGTGGTGAAAACAATAGACGTATTGTTTCCTGAAACAGACAGTTCCACATTGATAACGACACCTCATATAGCACAGAATTATATAGGTCAAATAGATGATAATGTAATAATAGATTCAGTCAGCCTGATAAATAAATTGAATTGGGAACATAGAAATATTATCGAGATTCAAACAAAAGAGAATAAAGTTGTTTTCGCCAAAAGCTATTCCTCAGATGAATTGGTGGGATTTTAATGTAAAACGTATAATTTATAAAAGTCCCATCAAAACTTTTTCAGTTTCTTAGATTCAAAAAAAATCCGTTGTCCGTTGTCTGTTGTCCGTTGACTTTTCTTATCTTTGGCGTTCATTAATTTTTAAAAAATATGAAGTTAAATCTTAAGAAACCTATAGCGTTTTTCGACCTTGAGACAACAGGATTAAATCCGGTTCACGATCGTATCATAGAAATAAGCGTGTTGAGAGTCAATACTAACGGAGAAGAAGAACAGAAGACCTGGCTCATAAATCCGGGTTGTCCTATCCCTCCTCATACTACTGCCGTACATCATATCTCCGATGCTGATGTCAGAGATTGCAAGTCGTTCAAGGAACTCGCTCCTGAGATTGCGAAGTTCTTTAACTCGTGCGATCTCGCAGGGTATAACATACTGAAGTTCGACGTTCCTTTCCTGATGGAAGAGTTCCTGCGTGCAGGCATCGACTTCGACATCAAGAACCGTCATCTCATCGACGTGATGAATATCTTCATGAAGATGGAACCTCGTACCCTCAAAGGCGCATATCGTTTCTTCATGAATAAGGAACTTGAAGATGCTCACTCCGCTTCCGCCGATACATCCGCAACTTACGAGGTGCTTATGGCAATGTTAGATAAATATCATGAAACAGAATATACAGACAATAAAGGCGTGACATCGGTGCCGGTGCAGAACGATATGCAGGCTCTTTCCGTCTTCTCGTCTCATAACAAAAACGCCGACCTCATGGGACAAATAGTCTTCGATGAAGAAGATAAGGAAGTATTTAAATTCGGAAAACATAAGGATAAAAGAGTGGAAGATGTGTTCCGCATCGAACCTCAGTATTACGACTGGATCATGAAAAGCGATTTCCCTGAATATACTAAGAAGGTAATTACTGGAATAAAATTAAGAATGAGTGGTAAGAATATAAAATTTTGATAATATGACAACAGACAACAGACAACGGACAACAGACAGCGTCCAAAAGATTTCAAAGCTGATGAGATCTTTGTTATTCTTTTTATTTATCTTTACTCAAGGTTCACAGCTCATAGCTCACAACTCACAGCCATTATGGATGCGTTATAACGTCATCTCACCTCAGGGTGATAAGATAGCCTTCGGATATAAAGGCGATATTTATGTTGTTGATGCTAATGGCGGTTTGGCTCGTCAGCTCACCACATCGGATGCCTACGATTCTAATCCGGTATGGTCTAACGACGGTAAATATTTAGCTTTCGCGACAGACAGAAATGCTAACTTCGATGTTTATATCGTTTCCGTTGATGGTGGTGTAGCAAAGAGAGTGACGACAAATTCGGCTTCGGAAATTCCTCTCGCATTCTCTCCCGACGACAGCATGGTTTATTATTCAGCTAACATCCAGAAAGATGCCGATAATGTTCAGTTCCCTACAGGTTGGATGCGTGAGTTGTATAAGGTGTCGGTTGATGGAGGCCGTCCTCAACAGGTAGTGGCTACTAATGTCTGTAGCATCTCTTTTGATGATGATGGCGAGTCGTTCCTTTATTATGACCAAAAAGGCGGCGAAGACGATTGGCGTAAACATCAGATTTCTTCGGTGGCACGCGACATCGTCTATTATGACGCAAAGGCAAAGACACATACAATTCTAACTACAAACATCGGCGAAGACCGTGACCCTCGTTTCCTTCCAAATAAAGAGGATGTGGTTTTCTTAAGTGAAGGAGAAGGCGGTAACTTCAACGTCTATAAGGCTAATGTCAATGATATCAACAACGCTCAACAGATTACAGATTTTCCTACATATCCTGTGAGATTCTTAAGCGTATCAAACGACGGATTGTTGTGTTACGGATATCAAGGTGAGATTTATACTCAGACTCTCAATGGCGAACCAAAGAAAGTGGAGATTCAAATTATCAACGACCAGGAAGAGACTCCTGAACTCGGTAAGTTCGGAAGAGCTACAGACATCACCATCACACCCGACGGCGACCTCATAGCTTTCGTGGCTCGCGGTGAAGTGTTCGTTACTTCGGAAGAATATCAGACAACGAAACAGATAACCCATACTCCGGAAGCAGAAGCATATCCGACTTTCTCGCCAGATGGAAAGACGTTGGTCTACGTCTCTGAACGCGACGGTTACTTCAACCTCTATAAAGCTGAAGTAGCTCGTGAGGAAGAGATAAACTTCACTTACGCAACATTAATCAATGAGGAGCCTTTGTTTGAAGACGATGGAATAGAACGCGGTGTGCCTAAATTTTCTCCCGATGGAAAAGAACTCGCTTTCCTCGAAAACAGAAATATCTTAAAAGTTATTAACTTAGAGACTAAGAAAGTACGTCAGATTACAGACGGAACGCAGCATTATCGCAATGACGATTATTGCTTCGATTATCAATGGTCGCCAGATGGCAAGTGGTTCGTCTTGACTCTGATTACCAATATGCGTGATCCTTATTCTGATGTCGGCATCGTTTCTTCAAACGGTGATATGAAGATCTATAACATCACCAACGACGGTTATATAACAGGAAATCCACGATGGGCTTTAGATGGTAACGCCATAACTTTCATCTCAAATCGTTACGGTATGCGTTCTCACGCTTCGTGGGGAAGTCAGGATGACGCTTTCATCGCATTCATGAATCAGGAAGCTTACGATAAGTTCCGTCTCTCGAAAGAAGAGTACGACCTTTTGAAGAAAGAGGAGAAGATGGCGAAAGATTTGGCTGAGAAATCTGATGATAAAAAGGGTGAACGTGATAAAGGGAGTAAAGGTGATAAAGGGAGTAAAGGTAAGGAAGGTGAGGAAGGTGATTGTGATATTGTCGTTGAACTTGACGGACTTGAAGATCGTATCATGCGACTCACGCCTATGTCGTCGCATCTTTCAGGAATCTCTCTTTCGAAAGATGGCGACAAGCTGTTTTTCCTGAGCGCCTTCGAGAAAGGTTACGACCTCTGGGAGTTAGATGTACGTGAGAGATCTACAAAGATTCTGAAAAAACTTGACGGTGGCGGCGCTGATATTAAGCTTAACAAAAAAGGCGATAAGCTGTTCGTCTTGTCGGGCGGTAATCTTCAGACTATCGAGACGAAAGGCGGTAAGTCTACTCCTATAAAATACGATGCTACGATGTGGTTGGATCGTGCCGCTGAACGCGAGTATATGTACAATCATATCTTCTTGCAGGAAAACAAACGTCTCTTCCTGAGAAATAGCAACGGAGCCGACTTCGCTCAGATAAAGAAAGATTTCTATCCTTTCTTAAAACATATTAATAATAACTACGATTTCGTGGAGTTGATGAGCGAGATCCTCGGCGAGCTTAACGTCTCTCACTCCGGAGCGGGAATGCGCAGCAACGGAAGAAGCGGCGACGTGACAGCATACCTCGGACTTCTCTTCGACGTGAACTACGATGGCGACGGATTGCTCATCGATGAAGTCCTCGACAAAGGTCCTTTCGATAAGAACCACTCTAAGGTGGAAGCTGGCAACATCATCGAGAAAATCGACGGAATTGAGATTACAAAAGACATGGATTATTATCCTCTTCTCAACAAGAAAGTCGGCAAGCAAGTCTTAGTTTCGATATATAATCCTGATACAAAGAAACGTTGGGAAGAAATAGTGAAGCCTATCTCTAAGGGAACACAAAATGAGTTGTTATATCAACGTTGGATTAAACATAATGAAGAAGTGGTCGATAGTCTTTCGAACGGTACATTGGGTTATGTACATATCCGTAGTATGGGTGATGCGAGTTATCGTGATGTATATGCCGATATTCTCGGAAAATATAACAGAAGAAAAGGCATCGTGATAGACACACGTTTCAATGGCGGAGGACGTCTGCATGAAGACATCGAGATTTTATTTAGCGGGGAGAAATATCTTGAACAGGTGATTCGCGATAGCGTGGCTTGTGTGATGCCTTCACGCCGTTATATCAAACCTTCAATAATGATTATGTGCGAGGCAAACTACAGTAACGCTCACGGAACGCCATGGGTTTATAAGCATAAGAAAATAGGTAAGTTGGTCGGTATGCCGGTTCCGGGTACGATGAGCAGTGTGACATGGGAGACATTGCAAGACACTGACTTGTATTTCGGATTGCCGATTGTAGGCTATAGAACACAAGAAGGTTATTATCTTGAGAACTCACAATTAGAACCAGATATTAAAGTCAGAAACACACCTGAGAAACTCGCCGTCGGCATCGATGAGCAGCTGGAAGCAGCGGTGAAGGAATTGATGAAAGACGTCGAGAACTATGGCTATTGGGGAGAGTGAGTTTAATTGATAATTGACAATTAACAATTAACATTTGACAGAGACGTATCAATTACATTATGAGAAATAAAAGATTTGTAATTGGTGCGTCTCTTGTTTAAGGGGGCTTCTATAAATTGCTGTTCAAAAGATTTACGAATTTTTCTTGCATTATATTCTATTTCATGCTAATTTTGTAGATGATAAAATTATGTTAAACCAAAATTTATAAATCGTAAAAAGTAATCTTATGAAAGAAATTCAATTTTTGATTTACAGCACACCGAAGGAGGATGTTAAGATAGAAGCTGTTGTAAAAGATGAGACTTTGTGGCTTACACAGAAAGCCATGGCGGAGTTATTTGGAGTAAAAGTGCCTGCAATTAGTAAGCATCTGAAAAACATTTTTGAAGAAGGTGAACTTGAAGAATCAGTGGTTATTTCCAAAATGGAAATAACCACTCAGCATGGAGCAATAAAGGATAAAACACAGCAGAACGAGACGCAATTTTATAACCTTGATGCTATTATTTCAGTTGGTTATCGTGTGAATTCTGCTAAAGCAACGCATTTCCGTATCTGGGCAACGAAGGTGTTGAAAGAGTTTATTCAGAAAGGTTTTGTCCTTGATGACGAACGCTTGAAACAAGGTAAGACGGCCTTTGGGAAAGACTACTTCAGAGAATTGTTAGAAAGAGTCCGTTCTATTCGTGCAAGTGAGCGTAGAATATGGCAGCAGATTACTGATATTTTTGCGGAATGTAGCATCGATTATGATAGAAATTCTGCTGTTACCAAAGAATTTTATGCAATGGTGCAGAATAAGTTTCATTACGCCATTACAGGACAGACAGCTGCTGAGATAATCTACAATAAAGCCGACCATACTAAGGACAATATGGGATTGACGACTTGGAAATATGCTCCGGACGGACGTATATTAAAATCGGACGTTGTTGTGGCAAAGAACTATCTGGAAGAAAAAGAAATAAGACAGTTAGAACGTGCTGTAACAGGATACTTCGATTATATAGAAGATCTGATAGAACGTGAAAATACATTTAATATGAAAGAGTTTGCTGATAGTGTTAATGAATTTCTATCGTTCAGAAGATATGATATATTGAAGGATAAAGGTCGTATTTCTCGCATTCAGGCTGAAAATAAAGCTGAAGCAGAATATGATGAGTTTAATAAATCACAAAAGATTATTTCCGACTTTGATATGGAGATAAAGAATATTACTAAAAAACTAGAATCTTGAAATGTAAACTTTATATGATAAGAAATATTAAAATCAATACTATGAATAAAACGTACTTTTTTATGACTTACATCTGTTTGATGATGTCATTGTTATTATTTTCTTGTGATAATAAATCTACACCGGAAGAGGTTTTCCCGGACGGACAGATAGTTATTGTTTATGATAACGACGTTCATTGTGCTGTGGACGGATATGCTAAGTTGGTGGCGTTGAGAAACCAACAGGAACGTATTGCAGATTACGTCACTACTGTATCGTGTGGCGACTTTGCAAATGGTGGTGTCGTCGGCGCTTCATCAAAAGGAGAGCTGATAGTAGATATTATGAATGAGGTTGGATATGATGTGGTTACCTTAGGAAACCATGAATTTGATTACGGTACAGAACAAATGTTTAATCTGACTGACAAACTGAATGCAAATGTGGTGAGCTCTAATTTTAAGAACTGTCAAACTGACGACCATGTTTTCCCAGCGTATCATATTGTCAATTATGGAAATGTCGATGTGGCATACCTTGGATTTACAACGACCTCGACGGGTACATCGGTGATGTTTGAAGATGGAAACGGCAACCAGCTTTATACTTTAATGCGTAATGAATTTTATCAGAACGCACAAAATGTTATTGATGAGGTTCGTGCAGAAGGCGCAGAATATGTGATCGCACTCGCTCATCTCGGCGATTTAGAACAAGATGGAGGTCATCCGAATTCAGTTGGTCTTATTAACAATACAAATGGAATCGATGCGGTTATAGACGGACACGAACATAGCATCATAGAAGAAAGGTTCATCGCAAACAAAGATGGTAAGCCTGTATTGTTGACGTCATCGGGTTCATATTTCCAATATGTTGGAATGGTGTCTATTAACACTAATGGAACTGTCGAATCAATGCTTGTTGATCTTGCTTCAGGAACAGTGCCGACAGATGCAAACACCCAGCAGTTTGTCGATAATGTTAAGGAAGAAGTTAATTTGGCAGGACAGAGAGTTGTCGGACATAGTGAGGTGTTTCTTACCGTTTATGATGATGAAGGTAATTATGTTGCAAATAAACAAGAAGTTAACATCGGTAATTTCTGTGCCGACGCATATCGTTCATACACCGGAGCGGATATTGCCGTTATCAATGCTGGAGGAATTCGTGCCGAGATCAATGTAGGTGATGTTACATTTAACGACGTTTTGGCAATGCACCCTTACTCTAATGAGATTGTCACGGCAACGATTACAGGTCAGCAACTTGCTGATGCTTTGGAATTCTCAGTAAGCTCGCTCCCTGATGGTGTGTCAGCATTCTTACAGGTCAGTGGAATGAAATTCGAAGTGGATGCTTCCATACCATCGCCTGTGGTGTTCGATGTAGAGAATGATATTTATTCTCATGTCGGAAATGGAGAACGTAGAGTCTCGAACCTTCAGATTATCGATCCAGAAACAGGTGATTATTCCCCTGTAGATTTGGGTTGTACATATACTTTAGCAAGTGTCAACTATCTGCTTGTAAATTGGGGCGACTCCGGAATTTTACGTCATGCCGAACCTGATGGTGAATATTGGACTACCGACGTTGAGGCTATAACATATTATATTGATAGACTCGGCGGTAAAATAGATTCACGTTATGAAAATGTCGAGGGTAGGATAGTGGTGAAATATTAGGATTTCTTAATAGGAATCTTATATCCAAAATTAAATCCCATTACGGTAAGATAAAAATGACAGTTGTTATTTCTTAACCCGATTTTGGGAAGAACATAATATAAATTAGTTCCAGGTAATATCATAGGTTCGATGCTA
>SUWS01000047.1 GCA_015061365.1 Lentimicrobiaceae bacterium
CTTGTGCTTCCACTTCTTTAAGGTCTAAGTTAAACTGTTTGATCAAGCGAGCTAACTCACGTGTCGAGAGAACGTAGTCAACGTCTGGATTGCCGTTTACGTAGAACTCTTCACGTTTACATTCATATTTCTTAGCTAAACATGGCATGATAGAAACGACTACCAAGTCTTCGCGTTTGATGCCCATCTTATCTGCCCAATAACTCTTGGCGATAGCGCCGAACATCTGTTGAGGTGATTTTGCTGTTGATGGTACGTCAAGCATATCAGGGAAGTTATGTTCGAAGAAGTTGACCCAACCTGGACAGCATGATGTCAATATAGGGAGACGAACTGATTTGTCGCCTTTAGTGAATCTGTCGATACGTTGTAACAATTCTGTACCTTCTTCCATGATTGTCAAGTCAGCTGCGAAGTCCGTATCGAATACATAGTCGAAGCCAAGTTGACGTAATACTGCTGCGAGTTGACCTGTGACGATAGTACCTGGTTCCATTCCGAACTCTTCGCCTATAGCGACGCGCACTGCAGGTGCTGTCTGTACGACGACTGTTTTCTTAGGATCGTTGATAGCCATCATTACGTTACGTGTGTCGTCGACTTCGCTCAATGCGCCTACTGGACATACTTGAACGCACTGTCCGCACATCACGCATGGAGAATCGACCATATCTTGTTCAAATGCTGGAGCGACAACTGCTTGGAAACCGCGGTTCACTGCTGAGAGTGCGCCAACGCTTTGGATGTTGTTACATACGTTTTCGCAGCGGCGGCACATGATACATTTGTCAACGTCACGGATTATTGAAGGTGACATATCGACGCGGTATGTCGATTGTTCGCCTTTGTAAGGAATTTCGCGGATACCGAGGTTTTGAGCCAATTTCTGCAATTCGCATTGACCTGACTTGGCGCAGGTGAGACAGTCTGTCGGGTGGTCGGAGAGAATCAATTCGACGACTGTGCGGCGTGCGTTGATGACGCGTTGTGAGTGTGTGAGTACTTCCATACCCTCGACGCATTCTGTGGCACATGCTGGAGCTAAGTTACGACGTGGTCTGCCGTTAAAGTCTTTAGCTACTTCCACAACACAGACGCGGCAACCGCCCGGTTTGTTTTCGAAATTCATTCCTGCCAATTCAAAATAACATAAGGTAGGAATGTGGATGCCGGCTTGACGAGCTGCTTTTAATATTGTTGTGCCTTCTGCAACTTCTACCGGTCTGTTATCTATAGTGAGTTTTATCATTTTAATGTTCCTTTCTAATATTATTTGACAGAGATTGCACCGAACTTACATTTTTCAATACATGCACCGCACTTGATACACTTGAGGTTGTCGATGTGATGTGCCATCTTCTTCTCGCCTGAGATAGCTGTCTGTGGACATACTCTTGCACATGCGCCGCAGCCAATACACTTAGCTGGGTCTATTTCGTAGCTCATCAACGACTTACATACGCCTGCACGACATTTCTTATCGACGACGTGTTCAACGTATTCATCCCAGAAGTTGTCTAATGTTGAGAGAACTGGGTTTGGTGATGTCTGTCCTAAACCGCACAATGCTGTATCTTTAATAACATCAGCGAGGTTACGTAACTCTTGAAGGTCTTGCATTGTACCGTTGCCCTTGGTAATCTTGTCAAGGATTTCAAGCATACGTTTGTTACCTATACGACATGGAGTACATTTGCCGCAGCTTTCTTCGCAAGTAAATTCAAGATAGAACTTAGCGATAGCCACCATACATGATGTCTCATCCATGACGACCATACCGCCGGAGCCCATCATTGAGCCAGCTGCCATAAGGCTTTCGTAGTCGATAGGTGTGTCTAAGTGTTTGCTTGTCAAACAGCCGCCTGAAGGACCGCCTGTCTGAACAGCTTTGAACTGACGGTTATTCTTGATACCGCCACCGATTTCATATATAATGTCACGGAGTGTAGTTCCCATTGGGACTTCTATCAAACCGACGTTGTTGATTTGACCTGCCAATGCGAATACCTTTGTTCCTTTTGATTTTTCTGAGCCAATGCTTGCGAACCATTCAGCACCTTTAGTGATGATGATTGGCACGTTAGCGAATGTTTCTACGTTATTAACGTTTGTTGGTTTTTCCAAGTAACCCGATACTGCTGGGAATGGTGGTTTGAAAGTAGGTTCACCGCGTTTACCTTCCATTGAGTGGATGAGAGCTGTCTCTTCACCGCATACGAAAGCTCCGGCACCATAACGTAACTCGATGTCGAAGTTGAATCCGCTTCCGAGGATGTCTTCACCTAAGAGGCCATATTCTCTTGCTTGGCGCAATGCTATCTGTAAGCGTTCGATAGCGAGAGGATATTCAGCGCGGATATAAACGAGACCTTTTGTTGCTCCGATAGCGTAGCCGCATATCGCCATAGCTTCGATGATTGAGTGAGGGTCGCCTTCCATGATGGAACGGTCCATGAATGCACCTGGGTCGCCTTCGTCAGCGTTACAAACTACATATTTCTGATCTGCTTGGTTCTTTGCGCAGAGACCCCATTTTACGCCTGTTGGGAAACCGGCGCCGCCTCTACCGCGAAGTCCTGATGCTGTTATTTCAGATACTACTTCTTGAGGTGTCATCTCCGACAATACTTTGCCGAGACCTTCATAACCGCCACGGGAGATAAACTCGTCGATGTTTTCCGGATTGATGAATCCGCAGTTACGCAAAGCTATACGAAGCTGTTTCTTGTAGAATCCCATGTGCTTAGAGTCAGCTACATGTTGTTGGTTTTCTGGATCCATATAAAGAAGGTCAGTAACCTTACGACCTTTTATAATATGTTCTTCAACGATTTTCTCTACGTCAGATGGTTTCACCTGGGTATAGAAAGTATTGTCAGGCATCATTTTTACGATAGGTCCTTTTTCGCAGAAACCGAAACAACCTGTCTTGATAACCTGAACTTCATCTTGCAAACCTTTTTCTTTTAATATTGTGTTGAAGTTTGCAACAATCTCATCACTTGCAGATGCCTTACAACCGGTACCGCCGCAGCAAAGCACATGCGTTTTGATTTTTGCCATATAAAGTCCTCCTTAATTAATTAGCCAATAATTTCGTAGTTAACTGGAATGATGCCGTCGACGAGTTCGTTATTGATGACATACTTCTCGAGAATCTCGTCAGCTTTTTTATTATCGACATGACCGAAAACGATGGGGTCTTTTCCTGGTACTTTCACTTCGATAGTAGGTTCTGCGTGGCAGTAGCCCATGCAGCCTGTCTGAGTAAATACGACTGAGAGTTTCAATTCTTCAGCTTTTTCCATCATGTGTTCCATGACTTGTTTAGCGCCGGAAGCTATTCCGCAAGTAGCCATGGCAACTTTAATCTGAATCATCGCTTCTGGATTATCACTTTTCTCACGAAGGTCGATATTAGACTGAAGCTTTTCCTTCATAGCTTTCAGTTCTGCTAATGATTTTACTTTTGCCATTGTGTTTAATGTTTGTTAATGAATGAAGTGGCAAATATACTAAAACATTTCTTTTATTCAAATATTTTTTTAAGTTTTTTTTGAGAAAGAAATTACAAGGATAATATAAAGAGGATTATAACAACCTACGAAAAAGAGCCGCCATTCAGCAGCTCTCTTATCTTTAAACTTTTCTTCATTGTAGTCAATACTGCAGATAGTTCTTTTCAGTAATAGTATAAATAATTATGCTGTTTCATATTGATCTAATTTCGTGCATAATCCTGATCCCAATATTTTATCATTAATGTACGAATATCATCTCTTGTTATTCCTAATGGTCTGTGTAAATCTAACACAGTATAAAGTGACTGTAGAGATCGACTTACTGGAATAATACTATTCTGTATTGTTGAGATATTATATTTGTATACTCGATCATTTGGAGTTCTAACATCAACAATAAATTGATTATAAGTATCAATTAAATCAATAAATATAGGCGTATAACAAGAAGTCTTTCCACTGGGTAGATTTCCTGGATACCAGTCTTGATATGCATAATGAGAGTATTGTCTTCCCAATTCTTCATTATAATGATGGTTGGTCAAACTCCATTCAATAGCAGCTGCCCAACTCTCATGTATTTCTTTGTCTAAATCAACATATAAACTTTGTCCTAAAGTAATCAAATGTGATTGATGGCCCAATTCATGTATTGTTGTAGAAAAAACATCTTCTGTCCGAGTTGACTCATGAGGATAAGCGATAAAGATATTGGGAACTATTCCTGTAAGATCCCATGTTCCCCAACAACATCCCGTACCCCAAGACGCATCTCTATCCAAATAAGCGATTTTAGTTTTACCAACACTTAATATTGGTCTTTTGACTCCCAAAGTAGATCCATAATAAAACTTATGTGCTGCTCTGTGAATTGTCGCAAACATCAACGATTTCCCACCTCTTGCGATATTTAAAACCCATTGCGATTTCTGATAAGGTCCATTATAATAGGCTTGTCCTATCACACCGTTTCTTATATCCCAATATCCTCTCTCCCATTTAATCGAATAATTAACAGAATTCTTAAATGAGCCATCAACAGCGCAATATCCATTTGCATCAGTTATTCCTGTTTTAAATTTGGTAAAGCGTCTTGCCGTAACTTCTACACCTTGCAAAGGTATGTAACCACCAACTATATCATCGTATGCTTTTATAACAGCTGTAGGTGTCCACCAGTCTGCTTTCATATTCTCGCCTTCCAAAATATTACCCGTTATTTGGTACGCTCTTTCCTCCAACTCATCGTAGAATGTATCGGAACTATTTTCTTCAGGGAAATACAAATTATAAATCAATTCAGCTCTCACGTGAATTACTGGGAGTTGATAATCATTTGGGACAACGAAATATTGCCAAGTAGGTAAAGTATCAGCTATTGAAGGATCATGATAATAACTTCCCAAAGAGACTATTTCATAATGAAGAGGGTAATCCCACAACACTAAATTAGTATCTGCTTTTAATGCATCTAAATCATTCTCATTTCTTGGTTTTATCCTCATGTATTTGTGTGTCGCTGTAATTGTTGGAGTAATCAAGCCCACTCTTTCATTAGCAAGTTGATTACGTGCTTGAAGCATATTTTCAAATTTATAAGGATCATTTTGAATATTCCCTAAAACAATCATACCATCATTTGAAGACTTGCTGTCATGATCAGCATCATCTATGAATTCAAGAGTATTTTCATAAACAACAGAATCATCTTCCTTTTTACAGGAATTAACAAAAAAGACACTCATTAACAACAATGTAATTAACATTCTGGTTTTCATAATTGACAGTGCTATGTTATCAACCATCTAGCTCATCGGTTTTAGTTTATACTTGGATTATTTACAACGATGCAAATATAGTAACATCTACTTAAAACTGCAAATTTATACACTTTTTTTTTCATCGTAGTTTTATGTAAAAAAAAAATCTTATCTTTGCAGCCATTAAAATTTCATTAAACTTACAATTTATTAACATTAAAAGTCAAATTAAAATCAAATTAATCATGAGAAAGTTTTTACTCATTGCGCTTGTATTTTTAGCAACACAAGCATTTGCACAGAAGGATTATCAATTCAGAATTTCTTCATTCATGTCGGAAGATGCTCTGCTTATGCACACATACAATTATGCAGAAGCAACGGGAACAGACCTTAGTGGAATTCATGTTGTTGATGCTTCTGAACCATCTTTCCCATACGAAGCAATTGATTCTCTTCATTACGATGAAAATGGTAACGTAACAAGGTTAGCAACCCACCAACTTCTTAACAATGTATACGAATTGGTATGCTATTGTGACTATACATACAACGAAATGAACCTCAGAACAACACGTAAAAACTACAATGTATTCAATGGCAATCATGAACTCGGAGGCACATACTACTACAACTACAATGAAGAAGGTCAGATGACTGACTGGTTATTAGAGTTCGCAGGTATCGATTATCAAAAAGGTGAACTTTCATATTACGACAACGGTTTACTTCATATAGAACTTTTCCAAACAGATCTATTTACGGGAACTTTTGAAAACGATACGTACATAGAATACTTCTACGATGAAGATGGCAACCAGACTGAAAGCCATGAATATTTATGGTCAAAAGAGACCAACCAGTGGGAACTAGAAAAAATTGAAACCAGAGATTATGACGAATTAGGCAACTGTATCCAAGTGGTGTCATCAACAGCATCAGGAATTCCTCAAGTTAAATACGTTTACAAATACGATGACAAAGTTCTTGCAGAAAATATCTATTTCAATCCTAACCCAGAGAACGATTTCCCAGTATTTCCTCAAATGCACAATATGTTAACTTCATACGAATTCTGGGCATTAGACCAAAATGGCGGCGGTCTCGTTTATGTTCTCGACTATTTATTAAACTACGAACAAATAGGCGAAGTTGGATTGAGCGCATCAATCAATGTTGAAGAAGAGGAAATCTGCTTAGGCGACCCAATCACTTTGAACGTTGAAGCTTACGGCGGCACAGGCGACTACACTTACTCATGGACTCCAGCAGAATTGTTAGACGACGCTGAAAGCCAAAATCCAGTTGCTACTCCAACAGAAGCTGGTGAAGTCACTTTCACAGTAACAGTAGACGACGGTCTTGAAACCGTAGAAACTTCTATAACAATCCTCGTTAAAGATTGTATCAGTGTTGAAGAAAACATCCTCAACAACGTAAGTATCTATCCTAACCCGGTTGAAGACTTCATCATGATCAATTCAGAAAACGTTGAGTTTGCAGAAGTCATCGACATCTACGGAAGAGTTATCACAGCTTCAGAAATCAACGGTGAGACAAGAATCGACATGAGCAACTTCGCTGACGGAATCTACTACGTAAGATTACACAGCAACGGCGAAACAGCAGTTCAGAAAGTCGTTAAAAACTGATTCTTTTAATTGAAGAAAAGATTGAACATAGAAGCACCAGGTGGTGTAAAGCAAGTTCTTCTTCACACTTGCTGCGCTCCATGTTCATCAGCGATAATAGAGTGCATGATGCAGAATGGCATCATGCCTCTTATTTTTTATTGCAACCCCAACATATATCCTGAAGAGGAATACCGTATCAGAAAAGACGAATGCACAAGATACGCCGAAAGCTTAGGCCTTGAAATAGTCGATGCCGACTACGACCACGAGGCATGGCTTGCCGAGATGAGAGGTTTGGAGCACGAACCAGAAAGAGGCGGCAGATGCTTAAAATGTTTTAAGTATCGTCTGTTGGAATCGGCGCGTTACGCACACGAGAGAGGTATCACGGCATTCACCACCACACTCGCCTCGAGCCGATGGAAGTCGTTGGAACAGATAGAAGAAGCTGGACGCTACGCCCAAAGTCATTTCCCTGACGTAACATATTGGGCGCAGAACTGGCGCAAAGGAGGTCTCAGCGAACGACGCATCGAGATAATAAAAGAATATAATTTCTACAACCAAAGATACTGCGGCTGCGAGTTCAGTATGAGAAAAGAAAATTAAATAACATCATTAAGTATCATGAAAAGATTTTTACCTTTATTGTTGGTATTATCAGCATTACCAACTTTAGCACAAAACGATTATCAGTACCGCATCTCATCATTCATGTCGGAAGATGCCACTAAATCATACACTTATCAATATGCGGACCCTACAGGAGCCGACTTACGTGGCGTACATGAAATCAACTTATTAGAAATACCGGTATGGGAACTTATCGACTCTCTTCATTACGATGCTGAAGGCCGTATCATCCAAATAGCCACACATCAATGCTTCGACGGCGAATGGAGAAGAGTATGCTGGATCGACTACACTTACAATGAAATGGGATTGAAGGAAACACGTAAGAATTACAACGACTTCAATGACGGATACGGAGGTGTACTCGGCGGAATATACTATTATTATTATGATGAGGAAGGCAGAATGACAAATTGGCTGTTAGACTTCGACAACTATGAATTCCAGAAAGGCGAACTTACTTACAATGAAGACGGGCTGTTAGAATCTGAACTTATCATGCAAGACCCTTTCATCGGAGTAATGGAAAATTACGGTTTAGTAGAATATTACTACGATGAAAACAACAATATCACAGAAATTATCACTAAAACATGGGCTTATACAGAATGGGCATATAACTCAATACAATTCAACACATACGACGAAGCAGGCAACTGCATTGAGATTGTGAGCGCAAATCCTTCCGGTGTAGCTCAGGAAAAGAGAACATACAATTATGACATGAATGTTTTGGCGGAGAACGTCTACTACTTCCCCAATCCTGAAAACAAATTCCCTACGATGCCTCAGATGCACAACATGGTCACATCATACGAGCAATGGGTTATTAATCAAAACAGCGGTGAATTAAGTTTCGCTGGAAACTTCAATTTCACTTACGAACAGATAGGCGATGTTGACTTAAGCGTCAGCATTGATGTTCCAGCAACAACGATAGACACTACAGTAATAGAACTAAATGCTAATGTTATCGGAGGTACAGGCAATTACACATATTCATGGACACCAGTGGAATTGTTAGACGATGCCACAATACAAAATCCTACAGCCACATTTGAAGAAGAAGGAATATACACCTTCACAGTGACAGTAAACGACGGCGAGACCACAGCCGAAGCATCCATAACGATTGATGTTGTATCTTGCATTGGTGTTGAAGAAAACATCCTCAACAACGTCAGCATCTACCCTAACCCAGCTGAAGACTTCATCATGATCAATTCAGAAAACGTTGAGTTTGCAGAAGTCATCGACATCTACGGAAGAGTCGTCAGAGCTTCAGAAATCAACGGTGAGACAAGAATCGACATGAGCAACTTCGCCGACGGAATCTACTACGTAAGATTACACAGCAACGGCGAAACAGCAGTTCAGAAAGTCGTTAAAAACTGACAATTAGATTTCGAGTAAAAAAAAGGCGCGTCATTATGAAGTGACGCGCCTTTTTTCATTTTAGTTTGATACTGGACGAATAGTGAGACCTCGATATCTGTAATTCACGTCCTCACTCTGAAATTCTGTATCAGAATAAAGGATATTTGCAAATTCAACACCATATTGACGCGGTGTTGATGACCAATAGTAACATTCACCATATATATATAGTGAAGATCCGTCGCGATAGCCTGAGGCTGGGATAAAAATATAATTGCCGTTATTGCCAGTGACCTTAAACCCATCAACACCGTTTTGTGTTTCAGGTGTCCAGTTACAATTGTATATCAACTCTCTTATCTCATCTTTAGTAGGCATTCTCCAGCTGCCGCCCCAGTTGGCAGTAGCGGCATCATATTGCGCATTACCCGATATGTCGTTCAGCTGTTGTCCGTGGGTGACGCTGTTATCTTGCGTATATTCCGCTTTGGTTTCTGTCTCGCCCCAAGCGTAATAGTTGCCATAGTCTTCCGGACTGTCGGCACCGACGTTACACGTCGCCCATTTCAGTCCGCTCGAAAGTCCCAAGTCGACATATTGATGACCGTTTATCATTCCGTCAGATAAAGTCGAGAAATACTTCTGTTCACCATAGCTTGTACCTTCGCTGTTTGTCGCGTATGCTCTTATATAATATGTGGTGCTATGGGTGAGATTGGTAAGTTGCGATGTAAATGCTCCCATTCCGTTACCATCAGTTGTTTTATTGTCGTTAATAGTTGGATCTGGCGAGGTGCTCCAACATACGCCTCTTGCTGTCACTGTAGCGCCGCCGTCATCGGTGACATTACCTCCTGATGTAGCCGTCGTTGAAGTCACATTAGTCACTATCGTCGTCGTCACTGTCGGGAGTTCAATGTTCTGCAAAGTCGTGAAACTCTTTTGTTCGCCGTAGCTTGTACCTTCGCTGTTTGTAGCGTAGGCTCTTATATAATAAGTCGTCGCCGAAGTCAATCCAGAAATCTCAATTGTAAAGCTACCTGTTCCGTTGCCGTTACTGATAAAACTGTTATCGATTGTAGGATTCGGGTCTTTGCTCCAGCATACGCCTCTTGCGGTCACGGCAGCACCGCCGTCATCGGTAACATTGCCGCCCGACACTGCTGTGTTCTGAGTAATATCCGTGACATCGGCTGTCGTCACCGTCGGGAGTTCAATGTTCTGTAAGGTCGTGAAACTCTTTTGTTCGCCGTAACTTGTTCCGTTCTCATTTGTAGCGTAAGCTCTTACATAATAAGTTGTATTTGCTGTCAGATTTGTAAGATTAGATGTAAATGAACCAGTGCCATTACCGTCGGATGTATGATTGTCGGAAACAGTCGGGTTTTGAGAAGTGCTCCAGCATAATCCTCTTGCTGTCACTGCAGCACCGCCGTCATCGGTGACGTTACCGCCTGACACTGCTGTAGTTTGAGTAATATCCGTGACATCGGCTGTCGTCACAATAGGAGATTCCGGATCTGGAATCTGTTCGGTGGTAAAAGTTATTTCTCCTCCGTAAATCGTCTCATCATTACAGATCATGTACGCCTCGTAACGATAAGTCTGTCCGTCGCCAAGGTTCATGACCTGATGCGAATATTCTCCCATATCGTTTCCCGATACAATATATTTAGTAGATGTAGCTTCATCAATGTAAAGGATGAAACCTCGTTCAGCAAACGACTTGTTTTCAATATTGATGCTACCTTTTAATATTGCTGAATTAGTTGTTATGTCGGAAGGTTCCAAGGTGATAATATTTATTGACTTATAAGCCTTGACGATCAGTTCTACACTATTATCACCTGACACGACATTTACAGTAGCGAGATTTTCACCTGCTGACAGTTTCTCTCTATCGATAATAACGACTATTCTTTCCAACGAATCAGGTTGCAACATACCTTCTGTCGCATCGATATTTATCCACGATGATGTTATCTCGATTTGATAGTTCACAGGGATCTCACCGTCGTTCAATATATAAAAGGTACGTGAGATGTCGTCGGTAAGGTTTCCGAAGTTAAGTTCGCTAATCTCATCACCATCATCATCTACCACTTTCATTGAAGAGACAAGTTTCTCCATTTCGATGTCACGGCTTATCGCATCAGAACCTTTTACTGATATGGTTTGATTATCTTCATAATCTCTGTAACCATCTTTCGAGGCTGAGAGCGAATAGTCGCCGAGTTCCAATTCCAAGAACTCGAAGTAACCGTCAGATTTTGTCGTAGCAGTTTTATTGACAGGCTTCAACAAAACAGTTGCGTTTTCAACATAGTCACCGGTAGCTTTATCGGTAACGTAACCGTTTATCGCACCTTTTTGTTCTTCAACAGGTTTTTTACATGATTGGTTAAACACAATCAAGGTCATTGAAACCAATAACAATGATAGGATTCTTTTCATTTTCTTTAGATTTAATAAAGGTTCAGTAATAAATTTCTTGGCATAATAAGCAGAACCTCATTACACTTCATTACGCCGCTCGTTCATGAGCGCAAATTTATCGTTTAATTTTAATTTTTCAAAAAAAAATTTACAATAATTTAAGGAGAAATATTTTTTCCCGATTTTAACACAGATTTACGTAATAGAACAGATGTATTATCTAATCTGTATATCACGAGAAGATTTTATTATCATTATTGGTTATCCTAGCTCGCTATGCTCTTTCGAGAAAAACAAAAATCTTCTCAAAGATAAATTCATAAATCTTTCGAAAAGCAATTTATAGAAGTCACCTTAAAAATTCAGAATCATCGCGAAAGCAATTTATAGAAGTCACCTTTACCTAGAGAAGGTAAAACGAGGTTTGAGAATTATCAGCGACTCTAAATCTACATTATAGCATTTTATATATTCTGAACAGATCTTAAGCCATTCATCCCACATAGTTTTTCCACTCAGCAATGACGGATTGTAGTCTTGTATCAACATAATCAATTCCATGGAAGGATTCTCCAACATCTCTTTTATATAGTCTGAAAAAGACACTATCTGATTGATAATCTGTGGTAACTTTATTTCAAGTTTCTCACCATCAATATGTGTTATCTGTCCACCTGCCGTATAAAGATCTCTTACGTTAGGCATTACAATCTGCTTATATGAACACAACCACAATGTAGTCTGATTATATTTCTTTTTATCACCTTTCGGATTCATAGCTTCAGGAAACAAAATCATACACATCGCCTTAAGTCTTTTTCTTTCGTCAAAAGACAAACTATTCCACAACGAAACATTCATGGATTTTCCTTCATCCGAATTTTCAGTTGTTATCCACCAAGGCATCTGTTGCTTGTTATTCTCTACAGCTTTCTGTCTATAATAATCTCTGACCTTATCTATAGAATAAGGATCTGTTCTTAAGTCATCATAAGAAACATTCATCTTGTCAAAAATGGTCTGACCATCACCCAATTGCATATCAATCAGATAACGAGGAGAATGAGTCACCGTGATGTCAGACATAACTTCTTGATACGGGCGGCACAGAAATTCAGGATACGAACCACCCATCTTAGCGAACAGGACATATATATCCTCGACAAACTTATCACGTGTCGACTCCACGATACTGCCACCCACAGAAGTCCAATGGTCTTTTTTGGTCATTTTAACCTCGATTCCATAATATTTCTCCGCGATGATATCCGGGAAACGCTGACCGGATATAAGCCTAACCTCATTTGCGTCGAATGGAGAATCATTACAAGCCAACTTTATCTTTTCCACGGAGCATTCCTCTAATTCTGCCGAGGAATATGATCTATATATTGAGGGATTAATCCTCGCATCATCATTTAACAGATTCTTTGTCTTGAGCATCAGGTCGGCAAATGCCTGAGACGCCATACAAAGATCTCTCTTACGGATTGCTATAATACGATTATCATCCATAGTTTATCCTCCAAAATATAAAGGCCAGACTTCCTCTATTCGTTTCGCCAAGTTAAACGCCAACAACGGTGGTACCGCATTACCAATCACCTTATATGCGGCAGACGGACTTACAGCATATTTTTTCATATAGGGCTTGTAGAAGACAAAAGGAAAATCGGGAGGAAACGTTTGTATCAAAGCGCATTCTCGAGGCGATAATCGGCGTTCTTTTTTGCCGTCTTCCAATTCTTTATAATTACGGCCTCCATGTTCATACGACAAGCGTCTAAACTCTATATTTCCATGATGTTCTGAACGAATCGTCGGAGCCAACCCATTCATATTTATCTCTGTCTGGCCCTGACTTCCATTGCCGAGATACTTAGCTTTTGAGTAAGATTTATGTGACAGGTCTTTTGACACCTCAGGCTCAATGAGGTCACCCAAAATATCATTACATGTGACGCAATCAGCAATTTCATTTATATCATGTGTCGGCTTCGGATACGGATCGTATTTATCAGGTATAATGTCTTTTTCCAGAATATCCCTTACATCAGGCAACAAAGCGGATCTCTTGATACCTATGAAAATAACACGCTCTCTTGTCTCTGGCACACCATAATTTGCGGCGTGCAAAATCTTTGGTGTCAGTACAATATAATCATTTCCATGCGCTGTAGAAAAATCACGCTGAATTATGTCTTTAACATCACCAAGACTTACCATACCCTTTACATTCTCAGCTATGAACATTTTAGGCTGAACAATATCAATGACATGTTTCATCCATAGATACAACTTACCTCTGTTTTCCTCAGACGCATGCTCATCACTTTTCCTCAGTCCATCGTGAGAGACAGACGAATCAAAACCCTTACGTTTACCAGCCACGCTAAAGTCCTGACAGGGGAATCCCCCAGTGACCACATCAATATTTTCAGGAAAAATCTCCTGACCGCTGTTATGTAATTTCACCAAATCAACAACGCTCTGAAGATGATATATCTCCGGATTGACATCAAATCTGCTAAAATATTTCACCCATGTAGCTTTAGCTTCCGGCAGTATGTCACAAGCGAACACAGTCTTAAACGACGACTTCTTCAACAACACCCAATCATCAGCAACTGCTTTATCTATAAAATCGGTATTTCTCACGGATTTCTTGTGACATATAAATCCGCCCTCCAAACCTAAATCCATACCTCCACATCCTGAGAACAATGAAAGTACACGGACACCACCCTCATCATTGCGCTCTCTAAAACCCGTTTCAAAAAAGATCTCCGCCTGTGGTTCTGACAATATATCTGAATATTCCCTTTCTTCACAAAAATAATCCTTGGACATTCCCGCTCCTTTCGACAAATTAAAAAATAAATTATGATTGATATTATCCGCAAAGATAATAATTTAAATATAGATGTGAACATCTTAAACTAAAAAATAATAAGAAACTCTCAATCCCTCTTATCCTCAGATTTTAAAGGGGAGTTCTATAAATTCCCCGTTTAAATAAATTTTGACAATCATGTTAAAAACTTTTGCGTGCTTTATGTTTGATTCGTCCAAGTTTCTTTCGCTCGGAATAACCAATGTGAGCATTGTTCTTCACTCGCTCAACCGCAACTTTCTCTTTGGAATCTTTTTGTATTTCATAAAGAGCATATCGAGTTACGTTAATAAAACAAAAAGATTCCTTTTAACCCCGTTGGTTTTTCAAATTAATTTGTTTATATTTGCGGAAACAAATAATTGCATTTTTATGAAAGTTCGCGAATTAGTAGATAAGTTAGGTCTTAAAGTCTTGTCGGGAGAAAACGGCTTGGACCGTGAAATTGATGGTTGCTACGTTTCAGACTTGCTCAGCGACGTGATGGGCAACGCCGATGCCGGCAACGTATGGATCACACTTCAAACCCACAAAAACGTGATGGCAGTGGCCTCACTCAAAGAGATGGCGTGCGTCATCCTCGTCAAAAACCTCACCGCCAACGAAGACACACTAAGCCAAAGCAACGAAGAAGAAATCCCGATCCTCCAGACTTCAATGGAAACGTTTGAAGTGACAGGAAAAGTCTACGGATTGCTTAATGGTTTGGTTTAAGGCTTAAAGTTTAAGGTTTAAGGCTTAAAGCTCAAAGTTCAAAGTTCAAAGTTCAAGGTTCAAAGTTCAAAGCTCAAAGTTCAAAGTCCAAGGTTCAAAGTTCAAGGTTCAAAGTTCAAAGCTCAAAGTTCAAAGTTCAAAGCTCAAAGCTCAAAGTTCAAAGTTCAAAGTTCAAAGTTCAAAGCTCAAAGTTCAAAGCTCAAAGTTCAACAAAATGCCAACAAAATCATATAGAGCGGATCTTCACATTCACACGGTGCTTTCGCCGTGCGGTGATCTCTATATGAGTCCTTCGGCAATCATTGAACAAGCCAAGAAACTGCATCTCGACGTGATAGCCATCACCGACCATAACACCACCCGTCAGGTGAAGGTGACACAACAGATCGGGAAAGAGAACGGAATATTCGTCATCGGAGGTGTTGAGATTACCACACAGGAAGAAGCTCACGCCCTCGCCTACTTCGAAAACGACGAGCAACTTGATGCGTTTCAGGAGTTCATAGACGAACATATTCCACACATCCCCAACGACGAGGAACGATTCGGTTATCAGCTGATAGTCGATAAAGATGAAGAGATCTTAGGTGAAGAGGAATGGCTGCTGATCTCCGCTTTGGATGTAGACTTAGATACATTATATGACAAGGTACACGAGATAGGCGGATTGTTCGTGCCGGCACACGTCAACAAGCCTGCATCGAGTCTGATGAGTCAGTTAGGTTTCGTGCCGCCCGACATCAAAGCCGACGCCCTTGAGATTTCAAAACATGTTAAAAAAGAAGACTTCCTAAAGAAGTTCGCATATCTAAAAAAAAGAACCTTCACCAAAAGCTCCGACGCTCACTTCCTCCACATCATCGGCGAGGTGCATTGCGTGCTCAATATGTACGACCTTACATTCGATGAGTTCAGGAAGACATTGAAAGGCGAAGACGGACGTTTCATCGATACCGAACCGAAAGAGAAACTACAATTACTTTACGGATGATTAACACCTTATAATATTATGAAAGAATTGTCACTACACGTTTATGACTTAATGGAAAACTCCATCGCGGCTAAAGCATCCTTAATAGAGCTTACCATTAATGATAGTATCAAAGACAACATCTATTCTTTCACTATCAACGACAACGGCAAAGGCATGAGCCAGGAGTTTCTTGCCAAAGTCACCGACCCGTGGACCACGACAAGGACGACACGCAAAGTAGGCATCGGACTGCCACTTATAAAGATGAACACAGAGTTATGCGGAGGAGGCATGGAGATAGAGAGCGAGTTGGGCAAAGGCACCACACTGCGATTCTGGTTTCAGCACGACCACATCGACCGTCCACCTATGGGCGACCTCGCCGGGACGATAGTCATGCTATGTTCACAACACGAAGACATACATTTTATATATAAACACGTAACAGACAAGGACGAATATATATTCGACACCGACGAGGTTAAAGAAGCCTTAGACGGAATGTCGATGAACGACATCACCATCATCAAATATCTGAAAGAGATGGTGCAAGAGAATTTAGAAGAAATAGAATATAATGAATGAATCTGAAAATCTGAGAAACTGAGAAACTGAAAAAATTCTCAGGTTTTCAGATTTTCAATTTCTCAGGTTTAAAAAAAATAAAGATATGAAATTAAAAGCTATTGCGGAATTATTGAATGCGAAGGTTGTGTGCGGTGAATCGCGCTTAGACGAGGAGTTCAGATACGCTTTCGCATCAGACTTAATGAGTGACGTATTAACACTCGAGGAACATAATCCTATTATACTTACAGGATTGTGCAACATTCAAACGGTGCGGACCTGTGAGATGGGAAACCTCAGCGTTATAATATTTGTACGTAAGAAAAAACCGAGTCCGGAGATGATAGAGCTTGCCGAAGAAAACGACATGGTCATGATGGAATGCGAATACTCCATGTTCAAAGCCAGCGGCATACTTTATCAAAACGAAATAGAACCGATTTATTAAATTGAAAATTGAAAGTTGAAAATTGAAAGTTAATGTTTAAGGTTGATAAGTTTGGGAAATCAGAAAATGAACAATGTCTGTTGACCGTTGTCTGTTGTCTGTTGACCTTGAAAATAAACTTTAAAACTTAAGGCTTTCAACTTCACAACTACTCTAAACTATTAACTTTAAACTATAAACTGAATATGCACTTAGAATACACTGTAATAGAAGGGGACTTTGTCAATGCCGGTTCCGCTTCGAGTTCAATAAAGAAGACGTTGAAACAACTCAATGTCAGTCCTTCGATTATCAAGAGGGTTGTGGTCGCCTTATATGAGGCTGAGGTCAACGCCATAGCTCACGCTTACGGAGGTGTCATCACTGCCGACATATCATCAAACTCAATAGTCATCAGCGTAGCCGACAAAGGTCCGGGCATTCCCGACATTGACTGGGCTATGCAAGAAGGCAACTCCACGGCATCACCTGAGGTGAGAGACATGGGCTTCGGTGCCGGTATGGGACTGCCAAATATAAAAAAGAACGTCGACAGATTGGACGTTCAATCGACGGTAGGCGTAGGCACAACAGTAACGATGGAAGTCAACATCTGCTAAACTTATTATTATAAACTAAACCAAACAAGACATGATATTTTTCCACGCACTTCAAGTCAATGAGAGTCAATGTACGGGCTGCTCCCGATGCATGAAAGTTTGTCCGACAGAGGCGATACGCATCCGTGAAGGCATCGCTCAGATTTCAGAAAGTCGTTGTATCGACTGCGGCAAATGTTTCAAGGTTTGTCCATCAAAAGCCGTGTACATAAAGCAAGACGACTTCGAGTCCATCTTCAACTTCCCATGCCGTGTAGCACTCATACCAGCGGTTTTCTTAGGACAGTTTCCCAACGACATCAGCGTGTCGCGTATCTACGCCATCTTGAAGGAGATAGGTTTCACTCATGTCTTTGAAACCGAAAGCACCAACCCAATCTACACCCACGCCAAGAACAAATATCTCCACGAACATTCCGACAACATACCTCTTATATCCACCTTCTGCCCTGCCATCGTACGTCTTATCCAAGTCAAATTTCCTGGCTTGACCGACAATCTCATCCCAATCAAGGCTCCTATCGACATCACCGCGATGTATGTAAGAAGTAAGTTCAAGAAAGAAGGAAAATATAAAGACGACGAGGTAGGTGTTTTCTATATCACGCCATGCGCCGCTAAGATAGCCGCCGTTAAAAGCCCTGTAGGTGAAGAGAAGTCTAACGTCGACGGTGTCATCAATATGGACGCACTTTACAACAGAGTATGGAAGAAAATCAAGGAACAAGGCAGCGGTTACAAGGAAGTGAAACTACCGATAGCTCAGCTATCATCCGACAGCATACTCATGTCGCTGACCAATGGAGAACGTCGTCTCAGCAGTGCGAGACATTCTTTGGCTATAGACGAAATCGACAATGTAATTGAATTTTTAGAGAAAGTGGAGAATGACGAGATTGAAGGTGTCGAATTCCTTGAGCTTAGAGCCTGTGACCAAAGTTGTCCTGGAGGAAATCTGACTTGTAACAACCGATTCCTCACATGCGAGAAGATGTTCGCCCGCGCGCATTATGTCGCAGGAAAAGAACGTAGCGGCGAACGTACCCGTGAATCTGAATTGGAGAACGAGAAAGAATATCTATACAACAATATAGAAGTCGGTGCTATAGAACCGCGTTCCATGCTCAGCTTAGACACCGACATCGCCAAGGCTTTAGAGAAGATGGACAGGATAAACAGTCTTCGTAAAACTTTGCCACAGATAGACTGCTGTATCTGCGGAGCACCTACCTGCGACGCCTTTGCAGAAGATGTCGTATGCCAAAGAGCTGAAGAAAAAGATTGTATTTTCCTTCAGAAGAAATAAGGATATTATCAATTAACAGAATATAAATCAGGGGCGAGTCATTTTATTCCGAAACAGGACGGATGCTCAATCCCCAAGATCTGGAACTGTACTGCGACCCGTGTGAGTCTGTGTCTGTATAGTGACAAGATTCATAATTATTATAGCTCGGTGCCGAAGTCCAATATCGTCCATAACTATTGTAATAACAATTTGTGGTATTATTGATCCAACCTGTGCATGGCAAAATGATGCTGTTTCCATTAATATAGCTTGTCAATTTGGTGCATTTTCTGCCATTTATCTCTATAGTCTCCTTTGAACAATTAGTAAACAACTCGTTAGCTTCAATCTTTTTTGGCATTCTCCAAGTACTTCCCCATTCCTTTCTCGCCACATCATAAGCAGGATCACCAGAAATATCATCCATTTCTATATCATACGTTGAGCAATTGTTGCTACCATAATAGTCTTTTGTTTCAAGTTCTCCCCATGCGTAATATCCGCCTGGCATTTCAGGAGAATTCGCTCCCACGTTACAAGTAGCCCACTTCAATCCGCTCGGCAATCCTAAGTCGACGTATTCGTGACCGTTGATAACTCCCGTACTTGGTTTATCTTCTGTCGTGAAACTCTTTACTTCTCCGTAACTCGTGCCTTCGCTATTGGTAGCGTATGCCCTGACATAATAAGTTGTATTATGATTCAGACCTGTTATATTCGATGTAAAACTTCCTGTACCTGAACCGTCATTTGTCTTATTGCTGTTTATCGTAGGATTTTGAGATGTGCTCCAACATACGCCTCTTGCAGTAACCGTTGCTCCGCCGTCTGATGTCACGTTGCCACCGCATGTTGCCGAAGTCTGAGTTATGTTTGAAACCGAACTTGTAGAAACTGTTGGTTTTTCATTTTCAATTTCACCATCATTATCATCATTTCCATCATCATCGCCGCCACCGTTATCTCCTAAAGTAGTAAAACTCACAAGTTCTCCAAAAACAGTCTCGCCACTAACTTTTACCATATATGCCTTATAATAGTACATTTTCTTCATTTCCAAGTCCGTAAGCTTATGCGAAAATTCGCCAATGCTGTAACCGCTTACAACTTGTTTTTCTTCAACTGAATGATCATCGCCATAATAAAATCCCTTTTCGGTATATGTTAAGTTTTCATTTATTGAACCGCACAACAAGGCTGATGTCTTTGTAACATCCATTGCCTCGAAAGTGGAAATAGCACCCGCTTTGTTTGCTTTAATAGTCAACAGCTTACCACCATCATTTGTTGTTATTGAAATAGATGTGGTATTGTTTCCCATCGACATTTTTTCTCTATCAATGATGATGACAACAGGTTTAGTAGTACCCGGATTCAGACTTCCTTGCTGTGGATTTATACTGTTAATCCATGAGGCAGTCTTGATTATCTCATACTCTAAGGCTGTCGTTCCATTATTAAAAATGTTAAACATACGGGTATTGTCATCGTGCATACTGCCAAAGTCAAGTTCTGTGATGTCGTTACCTTCACCGTCCATGATTCTTAATTCAGCAGGCAGTTTCTCAATCTGCACGTCTCTTCGCACAGCCTTTGAACCTTCAACGGTTATGACGTAATCATCGACCAAGTCGGTGTAACCGGTTTTAGATACAGTTATGGAATAATTGCCGTTTTTAAGATCAAGAAAT
>SUWS01000007.1 GCA_015061365.1 Lentimicrobiaceae bacterium
AGATGAGACGACCTGATAAGTCGTTCAAAGAATAGACTGTTCCGTCAGGAGTCTTGATGTTAGCTGTCTTAATATCTTTTAAGATTGGATAATATTTCTGTTGAAGGTCGGCGCGGAGATAGAGCTTACCGTTTTGTGCCAATGTCATGATAGGCTGGCCGGCTTCGACGTATGAATTGTTAGAAACCAAGATGTCTTTTATCGAGCCTGTGATAGAAGCTCTGTGGAGAGTCTTGCCTTCAGGATAGTTCTGAAGCATGTTTTCATATTGTTTCTTCGCCTTGAGATATTCTGTCTCAGCGTCTAAGAGTTCTCTTTCAGAGATGATCTTATCTTCGGCGAGAGATTGTTTACGCTCATATTCCAATTTAGCTTTGTTGTATTCAGCTTCTATTTCCTGACGACGAACTGCGAGGCTACCGTCAGCCATATTGTCGTTGTCGATGCTGAACAAAGTCTGTCCCGATTTCACATCCAAACCTGGTACTATGTCTTTGTTTTCAAACGACACTATGCCGCTTGTAGTAGCTGTTAAAATCTTTTCACCTTCTTGTGAAGGAACGATCTGAGCCGATGTTCTTATGATTTGATATAAAGGTTCTGAAACGGTTTCCACCACTTCAAAGTCGATTTTGTTTTGTTGTTCGACGGAGAATGTGATTGCATCGTCGCCGTGGTTGTGGCTGTGAGCTGTGAGCTGTGAGCTATGAGCTGAATGGTCATGGTTATGATCGTGGTCGTGATCGTGGTTGCATGATTCTGAATGTTGATGCTCATGACCGTTGTCTGTTGACTGTTGTCTGTTGACGTTATTACCGCATGAAATTAGTCCGACGGCAATAGCTATTGTTAAGAATATTCTTTTCATTTTTATGATTATTTATTAATAAGGGTTCAAGGAAAATTAATTTTTTTACATACGTGAGCGTTAGGGATTGAAGCGGCATCCTTTTGTAGCGTCAGCGGAAAAAGATATAGCGGAAAGCCCGACGGCGATAGCCGGAACGCCCAGATTAATTCATAATTTATAATTCATAATTCATAATTAAGGGAATGCATCGCAATAATTATGCATTATGCATTATGAATTATGCATTAACCTCGGTGGAGCTCGCAATCCGACATTAGTTATTGCGAGAGGGTTTTTATAATTAAAGGTGAGATTGTTTCGTCGGAAGATTTTTCCTTCGTCATCAAGAATGAAATCGCATGCCAAAGAAAAGAAAAGGTCAAGATTTACGAGAATATCTTGCACAGACAAACGGACGTAAGTCTCAATTTCATTATCATTTTTAGGAGCGAACAGATCGTCGATGATACATTTACCTTTATCGAAGTCGTGATGATGATTTTCTTCATCGCCGAAGTCGCAGCAATTTTCGTGATTATCGCAGTTGTGATGATTGAGCTGATGAATGCAGATAGGTTTATCAGGGTGATGATGATGCGGAATTATTGCATGAAGGAGTATTATCATGCAGGCTAAAGAAAGGGATATTTTACTAATTTTCTTTAACATCAGAACCGTAATCGAATGTGAGTGCAAAGATAGTAAATTAGTCTGATTATAAAAGACGAATGTCAAATTTTATTCTGCGTTAATAGGAGTTCTTCTGTCAATAAAGAACATAATGACGTAAGCTATTACTCCTGTCACCAAATAAAATATCATCTGACTTGTGTGGTTTATCGTCACGAACGACACTGCCGCGGATTCCGAGATTCCGTAGAAACCGTTGAGCAGCAATATACCTATGAAATGATATACGCCCATTCCGCCAGGTACTGGAGCCACGACACCCAATGTAGCTAATCCTAACAAAGTCACCGCTTCTGTCAATCCGAGATGTGATGTCTCAGTAAGCATATAGAATGGTAGCCAAGTCATTACGACATAGAAACCCCATATTAACAACGTATAAACTATAAATAATCCTTTTTTCTTCATTGTGAAGATAGATTTCATTCCATCGATGAAACCGTTCCACAGAGAAGCGATTTTTTTCCATAATTTATTCTGCGATATCTTCTCTCTGTTCTTTTTGAAGATGAATGCGATAACAAGACAAAACACTATCGCCAAAGCAATGGCGGTAATTCCTAAGAAAACGTTACTTGCAATTTTTTCTATGAGAGGATTAAGCCATGATGTTATGAGACTGCCGAGGAGACTCCATTGAAACAGAATGACTAACAATGCCATTGCAAAAAGTACAGCGAGGTCGATTATGCGTTCTGAGACGACGGTTCCAAAAGATTTATCGAAAGGAATGTTTTCTTTTTTTGTCAGGGTTCCGCAACGTGTCACTTCGCCGAGACGAGGGAATACTGTATTTGCGAAATAAGCTATTAAAACAGATTCGTAAGTCGTTGAGACTCTGGTCTTATAACCCAAAGACTCTATCAAGATATTCCATCGTAAAGCTCTGAAGAATAGCGAAATACCTAAGCAGGCGAGACTGATGAGCATCCAGGAATATTTAGCTGTCCTGACGTAGTCTAATACCTGTGAAAACTCGATCTTTCTGAAGCATAGCCAAAGAAGAAGAATCCCCAATGAGAGGAAAAGGATATATGTTATTGTGTTGGAGACCTTCTTATTCAATGCTTTATATTTTATTGTTCTTATCAGGGAATACGATAGAAGGTTTGTGTTTTTTTGCTTCTTCGAAATCCATAGAGCAGTATGAAACGATTATGACTAAGTCACCGACATTTACTTTATGAGCTGCTGCGCCGTTGATTCCGATAACACCTGAGCCACGTTCGCCTTTGATAGCGTAGGTGCAGAGACGTTCGCCGTTGGTGATGTTATAGATGTCGACACGTTCGTTTTCAATGATGTTAGCTGCGTCTAATAAGTCTTCGTCGATAGTGATGCTGCCGATATAGTTAAGGTCGGCTTGAGTTACGGTAGCGCGGTGGATTTTAGATTTTAGTACTTCGATATTCATATTAAAAGATTCTAACGTTATCTATTAAGCGGACAGGACCGAGTTGAAGAGCCACGAAGATACGGGCGTGATCGCATTCGTTCCAGTTTTCTAATGATTTAAGGTTTATTTCATCTGTTATTTCAACGTACTCAACGTCAAATTCCTTGATTTCTGCGTATTTATCAAGAGTATATTTTTTCATCTCTGATGGCGACAAGGCATCTTTTTTAGAGATGGCATCGTTTAAGGTAGCGAAGATCTTAGGAGCTATGGCGCGTTCTGCCTCGTTGAGACGGACGTTACGTGAGCTCATGGCGAGACCGTCGTTTTCTCTTACTATTGGACAAGGAACTATTTCGAGATTCATGTTGAGGTCTCTGACCATCTTCTTTATGATTGCGAGTTGTTGAAAATCTTTCTCTCCGAAGTAAGCTTTGTTTGGATTGACGATTTCGAAGAGTTTTCGTACCACGATAGCGACGCCGTTGAAATGACCAGGGCGGCAGGCACCTTCCATGACGTGTTCAATTTCGCCGAAATCGTAATGATCTTCTACTTTGTTAGGATACATCTCATCTGCAGTAGGCATGAAGACAGCATCGCAGCCAGCTTGTTCAAGTTTTGTGATGTCCTTCTCAGGAGTGCGAGGATATTTCTCTAAATCCGCAGGATTATTGAATTGAATTGGGTTTACAAAGACGCTGCAAACCACGATGTCGTTCTCTTTTTTAGCACGATTTATCAAAGAAATGTGACCTTCGTGCAAGGCTCCCATTGTCGGGACGAAGCCGACTTTTAAGCCCAAGTTATGTTTCTCTTCTACAAAACGTTGTATATCAACGATAAAATTATAGACATTCATTTCAAAATAATTGTTTATGACTTTTCATAAAGACGCCACAAAGGTAATTATTTTGACAAAATAATAAATGTAAATTGTAAAATAAATTATTGAAAAAAAATATTATTTTTGCAAACGATAATTGTTGAGACAACAGACTATTGTGTTTATGAGTTTAAGGTTTAAAGTTTAATGCTTAAAGTCAGTGTCAATAGCTTGTGTCAATGTAAATTGTTAATTGTTAATTTTCAGTTTTCAATTTTCAATTTTAATTAGGAAAGCCCCTATAGTTCAACGGATAGAACGAAAGTTTCCTAAACTTTAAATCTGGGTTCGATTCCCGGTGGGGGTACTGAAGCGGAGTCTCAGAGTTATCTGAGGCTCCTTTTGTTTTATAATAGCTTGATTTTCCGACTAATAGAGGCACTACAGGATTGTATTCTGCGGTTCGACATTCTCCATCAGCAAAAACCATTTTTCCCTTAAAAATTGAACCCAACACATCTAATTTCACAGGGATTTCTACTTCCGTCAGACATCGTTCCAAATTGTTAATAAACGATATAGCGTATGCCATCTGTTGTTCGACATCACCTCGGTTCGGGATTTTCATTATCTCTATTTGGTTTTTTAGCGCATATATCTCATCACTATATCGCTGTCTCATTTCTTTATAGTCTTCTGCACTAATCTCATCATCCATATATCTATCCTGCAATCGCTGTAATCGTATTTCCACCTTCTTTATGTCTTCTTGAATACGATTTTTCTCTTTGTTAATACCCTTAAACTTTTCTGTTCTCACATCACTTAATATCGCTTCATATAAATCTAAAACCGCTTGACATGGGCGTATTTGACTGATATAGCGCAATATATCTTCATTCATCTTAGGCGCAGGCACACGATATTTACCACAGTGATTACAATGATAATACGCATAAACCTTGTTTCTACCTTTGCTATGAGAAGCACTTATCTTTTGTCCACAATGAGGGCACAACAAGAATTGATAGAAATAATAATCTTCATGGGGATATTTCTCAACAACGACTTTCTTTCTCTTGTCTCTTTTATTAACTTTTTGCAAACGACTTTGCACTTTTAAGAATGTTTCTTTTGAAATTAAAGGCTCATGCACACCTTTCACATACTGTGCAGGTTCATTTAGATACGCAGGAACATACACCTCACCACAATAGAAATGATTTCTCAGCATTTCAAAAAACGATGATTCCGACACTTTCAACCCTTTCTTTTGAACCTCTCGCATTACTAAAGTTGGAGTTTTTATACCTTTGGCAATCTCCTCGAAGGCATAGCGTACTAATGGTGCTTTCTCTGGATCAATGACGACATATTTTTCACCGTTATTATTTACGTTCTTGTAACCTCGTGGTGCGTGATTCGCCCATTTTCCTTTAAGCAATGTGCCATGTATTCCGTCTTTTGTTCTTCTTGAAATCTTCTCATCTTCGGTATGTGCCACGCCACAGTATATTCCCATCATCATCGCCCATTCTGTACCTTGGAAATCAATTGGTGATTCTATCGTATTTATTTCAACGCCTAATTCATCGTAAAATCTACGCTTATACGCAAATGCAAACTCAACATTTCGGGCATATCTATCCCAACGCAGGAATAATACTTTATTTACTTTTCCTCTATGCTTCTTACAATATTCGTAGATTTTCTTCATTTCAGGGCGGTTTAAATCGTACTTTCTCGCCGAGAAATCTTCTTTATATACGTCTATTACATTATATCCACTGATAGTGCAATAGGAGCGTAACTGTCTTTCTTGTTCATCAAGCGAACAACCTTCTGCCTGCTCATCACTACTAACACGGCAGTATAGTATTACATTTATATTATTATTCATTATGCTACGTTTTTTGAGTTATTATTCTCTGTTTCAATTTCAATTTGGCAAGTGGCTATTTGATATAAGAAATCTCTTAACTGTTTTACTTCTTCATTATCCAATATGTAATTCGATGATTTTAAAATACTTTGACATTTTTCTATGCTGAGCATTGAATGTTATTTTGTTTACATAGTCTATATTCAGACTATGCCGTTATATGTGCATTATTCGACTCTGCAATGCTATTAGCATACAGACTTCTATTCGTCAAGGCAATACACTACGCCTTTGCCAATAAGACTGATTTATATGCTGATTTATCTATTTTTTAGAATGGAAGTGCCTATCTCTTCCGATTAAATTTATAAGGCTTATTATTTTTCTTTGCTTATATTATACCGTTCTATTTGAGAAAGTCAAGAGGTGGTTGCATTTTTTTACAAATATTTTTTGATTTTTTGTAACGTACCTATTGAAGTACCTGTGATTTTCTGCACATTACGCAAACTTATGCCCTTTCTAAGCAACGATAATTCCTGCTGATATTCTTCCCTGTACGACTGCTCATCCTTCTTATATCCCATTCTTCCAAGCCTTAACGCTGGGTCTTCCTTCCTACGTTTTAAATATTCTTCGTACCCCGCTTTCATTCTGTATCGGATTAAATTTCTTTCGTATGCGCTAATTTCCAAGCAAATAGTAAGTATCAAGCGTGCTATTGGATTTACACTTTTATCCGGTAATAATGTTTCGATGTTATAGTTGGCGAAGTACAAGTTTACTTTGTTTTCGTTAAGAATTTCAATCGTTTTAAGTGCTTCTAAGGTGTTTCTTCCGACTCTGCTGACTTCTGTTGCCATCACCATATCAACCTCGTTATTCTTGATATAACCAAGTAATTCGACGATTTCTTCTCTTTCTTCGTTCTTCTTCGCTCCACTTACTTTATTCTCAAATGTATTGACAATCTGCCAACCATTTCTGTTGCATAAATCTGTAAGGGTTGAACGTTGGTATTCGTAGTCTTGACTATTTGTTGAAACTCGAAGAAGTAAAACGACTTTTTTCATATATGTTTTTTTTAATTGGGAGGACACTGGATCCTCCCGATGTTAATTATAAGATTGTTATCAGATTTTCCCACTTAAATGAACGAAATCCGCCTTTTTCCATATCCCAATAACAGCAACAACCCCAATTTTCAGGACTCATTCCTCTGCCATTGATATGTTTTCCACAGATAGCTGGGTTTAATGTTCCAAAGGCTTCACGAATCTCGCCATTAGATTTTTTATAAATAAAATGACAACCTGATGTGCTTCTCATCTGTCTCTTTGCTTCTTCTATTAGAAGAGCCTTTGATGTTCCCATCAATGAAGAACCTGTTTTTGCTGTTATGCTTAAAATGTGTGTTGCTACCAATGTGCTGTTTGTTGTGACTATTGTATTCATATCTGTATATTTTATTGTTATTATTTCTTTTGTTTCACACTGCAAAGATAATATAAAAATATTACATACGCAATACTTTTGTATTATTTTATAATAAAAAAGTATAATATTTTTTACTTTTATATATAGAATGATAATATATTTGTATTTTTGTCAAAATTATGCGCTAATATGGAAGTATTATCTATTGAAAAAACTTATTTTGAAGAGCATGCAGAAGATTTATTGAATAATGCAGGCTTTAACAAGGCTCAGTTTGCCAAAGCGATGGGCGTTGCTCCTCAGAATGTAGGAAAGTTGTTTGCTACTAAAAACGCCATTACTTTATCTAAGATTGGCAAGATTCTTAATGTATCTCTCAACTGCCTTGTGCATGGTGTTGAGCAGGATAAAGAGGATATTCACGGATGTTTGTTCGTGAATGGAAATCCTGTATTGGTAAATTCTCGCAAGGATTTGGAGGACTTTTTAAAGCAAGAAAAAATAATCCGGTAATTTTCTGATTTTTACCCCCATCTTCCTAAATACCAACATTCTTTATAAGAGTTAAAGGCTTGTCCGTTATGATTTTCTAATCGTAACGGATTTTTTTGTATTTCGACTAACAATGTCCCAATAGAGTGTTGTTCGTTTGGATTTTATTTATAAATTTGCGGTGCTATTGAAAGATAGCAGACATATTGAAAGTGTTTTCGCAGTCCTTGTTAGAAAATGTGGAAGTTTTCAAAGCTGAAGGATATACGAACAGCACTCACTCCTTGTATGGCTATGTGGCTATGCACTCCTGTGCATGTACCTCATACTGTTCAAGTGTGGGGCATTGTGTCGTTTATTTCAGCTTGGGTATTTCCACAACCTTCTAACGGATAAACGTGAAGCAACTCCACACTTTCTTTTTTTATAAACTAAACAAATCCTTTGGAGTTGGGGTGTTTGTAATAATTATATGAACATAGTTGATGTCGTTAAATGGGAGGTAAACACAAATGAATTAATACACAAGTTTGAATCTGATTCATTACGTCTCGGCTCGCAACTTATTGTATATCCAAGTCAAACAGCCTTGTTTGTCAAAGGCGGTGTTATCGCTGATGAATTTCAAAGCGGCACATATACGATAAAATCCGAAAATATTCCTATTTTAGGAAAACTCATAAACATTCCTTTCAACAGTGAAAGTCCTTTCAAAGCGGAGGTTTGGTTTGTCAATCAGGTTTCAATCCTCGACTGCAAATGGGGAACAGCAAACAATATTCAAATAGAAGACCCAAAATATAAAATCATTGTACCGGTAAGAGCATACGGACAATACGGTTTCAGCATTACTTCACCTCGTACATTCTTGGAATCATTTGTTGGAAACATGTCATCGTTCTCAACCGAGAAGATGATAGAATATTTCAAAGGAATCGTCATATCAAAACTTACAAGTATCATATCCGACAAACTTAGTCAAGATGATGTCTCAGTCGTTAATATAAGCAGTTATGTTGACGAACTGTCTCAATACAGTGAAATGGTACTCAACAAGTTTTTCCTTAAATATGGCATTACATTGAGCAACTTTACCATAATGTCTATATCCGTCAAAGATGATGATGAGAGTTTTAAGAAACTTAAAGAAGCGAAGGACATAGCCGCTAAGATTTCAGTTGTAGGAACTCAGAACTATAAGATGGAAAGAAGCTTTGATGTTCTTGATAAGGCAGCTTCTAATGGCGGTGGGATAATTGGTTCATCGCTTGAACTTGGAGCAGGATTGGCAGTAGGAACACAAGTAGGACACATGGCTTCAGAACACCTTAATATTAACCCTCAGTCTGCTCCACCATTTCCTGTTACATTATATTATTTGGCAATAAACGGAACGCAACAAGGTCCATACAATTTTGAACAGATAAAGTCGATGATTACTGCAAATTCTGTAACACCGAATGTTCTTGTATGGAAAGAAGGAATGGCTGCTTGGGCTTCATTATCTTCACTATCGGAATTCCAAGCATTCTTTAGACAAGTACCGCCACCGATACCAATGATTTAAAATAAAACACCATGAGACAGCTTATTCTTACATTAGGAGCGATATTCCTATTGGTCAATATCGCATTGGGACTTGCATTGAAGTCATTTGAGACATTCAATCTCGTTTTCAGTAGTGGAGTTATTATAGCCACAACAATCATTCTCTTCTTAGTTGATTATATCAAGATGAAAGACGCTTTCAAAGTTTCGTTATTCTTAATCAATGGCGTTTGTGGACTGATTGAATACGTTATAGCATTGATTGCGGAACGTGATATTCCTAACAATTGGTACTATGTCGTACTTATTGTGATTCTAGCTTTTCAGTTAATTCTGATTACGACAACAAACATTACATCAAAGAAAATTTCCTAAAATAATTAAATTCTATGAGAACAGAAAATGGCAATTATTATTACGAAGTAGGTGATATTCTTTATTTTCCTCATATTGATTATAACAGAGAAAAATATACAATAGAAGAATTGAAGGTTGTTTCAGTTGACGAAATACGTACCACGCTATCGGAATCAAAGAATTTTCAAAAACATATAGGATTACAACACACCTCAAAATACACCCTATTTACAAAAAAAGATGAAGCCATCAATTTTGCAGAACAAGCATTAAAGTTTAACATAAAACATATAGATCAATAAACTATGGCAACACAATTTACACCATGTCCTGCTTGTGGAGCAGTAGGCGAAGTCGGCAGTAACTGTCAATTTTGCGGAACAACAATCATATTAAAGGAAGGCGCAACCTCATCAACAGAAAGAGTTCCACATGTAAGAACAGTAACACCTCAACAATATGCAGAGAAAATATCCATCTACCAAAATGTAGAAGGTAGTAAAAATAGCTCTAATTTAATGTATGTTAGTATTGGCGACTTGGAAGGATTGATAAATATAAACGGAGATTTGATATACCCTCTTCAGCATAAATATTATATATACATTATTTCAGACACTGTCATATTTTTATCACAAAGAGATGAGAGTACGAGTACTTTTATTAACAAAGGACCTTTAGGAATAATTGACGACAGAACTGTATTTGTTCATACGCTAAACGAGTTTTATACTAAGTTACGCGACCAACAAGTATTCTTCGGAACACCAAAAGAATTATATGAAAAAATCAAAATAGGAAAAGATTCCAGACTTAGTTCTTCTGAACATGGAATGCTTTTAAATTTGAAAACAAATGAAAAAATTAATAATGTAATTCATCATTCTCCGGGTAGCTATTATAATGTAGAGGAAGGCGCAAATAAAGCGAGCTTTGATCCAGTTAATTGGAAAATCAAATATATCGAAAATAGTAGTTCATCAATCAGTTGCATAAAAGACATTCGCAAAAATATTAACATAGACAAGAATCTTCTTGCTCAAATAAAAGAGTACATTCAAGATGTTAAAACTAATCCTGACTATGAAAATGAGTTGAGAGTGTTTTTTGATAATGCTTATATGTTTTCTATTATAAACAACTCTACTCAATCATACGATAACATACTGTCAGATGAATCGGGTGTTAGCTTATATGCCCCTATTTTTGAATGGGGAGATGAAGATATAAAGAAACTTAAAGGATGTGAATTGTATTATCTATTCGATGAAATAGAATGCGATGACGACGATGATGTAGATATTGATGATGATGATGTAGATATTGATGATGATGATGACGATGACGATGATGTAAATATTGATGATGATGATGACGATATCATTAAAGAACCTAATGGTTGTTATATAAACTTTTCTTTTGATTCAAAATCTTTGTGTGCCGCTGTTCAATACTTAGCAGAAATTTATGGATATTCTACTGACAAAATTAAATTGGAAGAAAATGAAAATACATACAAAATTAAATTGGAAGAAAATGAGAATACATCTGACGGCGGTCCATGGAATGATCCAAAACAATGGTTAATTGCAGGTATTCTTGGCATTATATGGATACTATATAGCATTTTCTCTTAATATCTTCAATATTTTTTATTTATTAACCATTAAATTTAAGTGTTATGAAATTACGTAAAATCGATTCACATGAAGAGACAATAGAGTTTCTTGTTTTCAACTATGACGGACAAGGCTCTGCCCTCGTAATAGAAAATAACGATGGTATTGTTGTATCAAAATCTGTAAACGAATTAAAAGATATATTTTTAGGAGAATTCGGAAAAGAAAAAGAATATGAATTGATATAATTCATACTTATTTATAACTTACATCCAAACGAGGCTCTCAAACATTACATGAGAGTCTCGTTTTGTATCATAGCTGTTTTGTATCATTTATATGTATAGAGTAAGGTATAACACTGTTATATTCTTGTCCTTTTAGATATAAATGTATCATTTGATATTTATTGAATAGTATTTTACTTATCACAACATATTACGGATTTGTCGTATGATTCCATTTTCTTTCTTGTTTATGCTCTGTTTTACTGCTTTAAATTTTTTCATTCGCTCAGCAAGTCCGTTCCGGCTATTGTAGGTATTTGATGAGCGTAACGATTGCTCAACTTGTTTTAAATCACCATTGAAATGCTCCAAGATATACGCCATGCACCATTCGTCATAACCCTTGCATTTGGAAGTGTCTAAATCTTTCTTCGAGACATCAAAAACTCTATCAAACTGTTCTCTAACGGCTGAACTTGTGGCATTAAAGAAATCCTTGATACTTGTACCAACCCCAAGACGTTCTTTTATCTGAGTCTCGTTTTGTAACGTAATTTCAAATCGTGTTTTTCCATAAAAATAATCCATTACTTTGTTTCTATTTGGAAGCGTGTCAACAAATTTCCGGCTGTGTTTTAATAGTTCTTCATACTTGTTATAGATTTTGATTTCTTCTTTATTATACTTGGTATCTTTGGTGAAAGTTATTCCTTTACCCTCATAATGTTGCCATTTAAACCGTCTATAGTTACCGACATTCTGATTTAAGGCATTTAAAATCTCATCTGTCAATTTCAAATCTACATCTTCTGTTACATCGGCACTAATTATCCAAGCATTTTTAAGTATGCCATTAACATCTATTGTACATATACCTAATTTGTTGATATTCTCTAAACATTGACGTATTGTATCTCTGTTAATCAGCTTCTGATAATCTTCTTTCAAAATCTTTGAAGAGAACTCTATCTCCATAGATTGATGATAGTTATTTGTAGCAATGTAAAGATTAAATGGAATTTCAGGGTGATATTTAGAATTGAAATATCTTCCAAGTTCTTTGTTATTTTTTGAATTATACTGAATATTGAAATGAATTTTCATCTCTTTCAGATATTTATAATTACATCGAAGTTTGATAGTATCACATTTTATAAACATTCATTAAATGGTTAAACAAAATATTATTTTTCTTTTGTAGGGGTGTGGAAAACTTCACTTCATGTTCATTGCAGTGAGCATTTCCCTACTTTGTTAATGACAATGGTTATTTATCTATCATTGTCATTTCTTTTTAGATAATCGTCCATTGAAAGACTATTGGGTTTATTCGGTACAGTTTTCCAATACTGGATCATCGCCTGTCGGATTCGTTGTTTTTGGATTTCAGTTTTGGGTTTATTTTTGTTTGAATTGCTGATTTTGGTTTTTGTCTCATCGCTCAATTGGCGATACTGTCTTTTGTACTCTTTCATATTTGTATTTTTTATAAAATTTATTTTTATATAAATATTACCGAAGTAGAAAAAGAAAGTAAAGTAGATTGTAATATTTTTTATTACAATAAACAAAATATTTTAAACACACTGTTTTTGTCTATTGCACCTACCTCTCCATGCCTAAAAACATAAGGGAGTTTACGGCATAAGCAATTGGGATATTGCAGGAAGGGAGGTAGGATTTGTTTTTAATTATTTATCTGTGTCTTTTTCTAAGGTGAGAAAATATCAAACCTATTATTTTATATCTTTGCAAAGAAATCACAGATAACCACTGAGGCTAATTTTTATCTGTATCTTCACGATTACCTATTTTTCAAATGTTGGGAAGTACTTTTTAAGTCGATAGATTTTTCCCAAGTCTTCCATGAATTGATTGGAAAATAGATATTCTTCGGGGTACAAATACTAAACTTACCTTTTCTTTATCTCTATAATGAAAGTTGTTCCTTTTCCTGTCTCGCTTTCAAAACTTATGTTCCCGCCTAATCTCTCCAAAATGTCATAAACGATAGAAAGTCCCACTCCCATCCCACTCGATTTCGTTGTAAAATTAGGCATGAAGATTTTTTTCTTCTCCTCCTCTCCTATTCCGCATCCATTATCACTAATTTTTATTAAGAATCTGTCGGTTAAATCTTTTATGTTAATTTTTATTAAGCCGCCTTCATTTTTCCCTATTGCCTGTATTGCGTTTTTCAGAATATTGCCGAAAACAATGTTAAGATTATTCTTGTCGGAGTTTATATTATAGTCTTGTACGTTCTCTTCAACGAGTTCGATTTTTATATTTTCGTTATTATTGTAAAGATTTATTACGTTGAGAATTAACTCTTTGAGATTAAATTCCTCTATATTTTTCTTCGGTAGTTTCGCATAATCTGAAAATGCGCTTGCTATATTTGAAAGAATCTCAATCTGTTCTAAAATTGATTTTGTCGTATCTCGTAATTTTTTGTCTATGTCCGGATTTTTCTCGTCCCACGCCATTTGCAAAAATTGGATGTTCAGTTTCATCGGTGTCAAAGGATTCTTGATTTCATGCGCAACCTGCCTTGCCATTTCTCTCCAAGCAGTCTCTCGCTCCGAACGCATAAGATTGTTCGCACTGATTTCCAACTCTTTAATGAGTTTGTTATAACTGTTTATAAGTTCTCCAATCTCATCTTTACTTTTCCATTCTATTATCTCATTCTTCTCCCCAAGATTAATTTTCTGCATTTTGTCCTGAATTATTTCTAAAGGCTTTATCGTCTTTCTTGTCACAAGAATAACGACCATTGCAGAAATTCCCATCAGTACAAGGATAATATTGATATATGTTATAATAAAATTTGAAACGCTGCTACGACTCGTTGCTTTATTGTCAAAATATGGAATGTTGATTATTGCCTGAGTATTACCGTTTTTGTCTTTTAACGGATAATACGATGATTGATAACTTGTTCCGTCAATATTCTCATCATTGATATAAAAAAATCTATTTCTGTTTTTAATAATCTCAAATGCTCTTCTATTGATAATCTTAGATTTATATCCGTCAAATAATTTCGGTTGTGTTGTATTTATGAGATATCCGTCTAAGTCATAGATGTTTATATCTGTAAAATGATTTTCTTTATATTTTTTAAGATATTCCTGATCCTCGATATCGAAATTATTAAGATCACTCTCAATATTTTTTACTATTGTCTTATTTTTCTCATAATTGAATTCTCTCGTCTTTTTGTTAAGTGAATTCTTAATAAATATAAAGGAAGTGAATCCGGCTACTAAAAACGAGAAACCTAAGGTCAAGATTATAGTAAGTTGCATCTTTCCATGAAAACTATTCCTTATATGATTAACACTTACTTTCCTTTCAAATTTCACATAAAGATAATACATCAATGATAATATTATAAATACGTACGAAAACGGTGCTATTATGTCGATAAAACGTGGTTTCTCAATTGTAACGACAATAGTCTTATTATCTATTTTTTTTGTTAAATGTTTAAAAACGTGTGTCTTAACATACTCTTCCTTTCTGTGCCTGAAATTATTTAGTTCGTTCGGATAATTATAAAAACCATATTTATATTGTAGAATGGTATCTCTGTAACAGCAGAATGAATAATTGACAAGTTTCGGCATCAGAATGTTCTCGTGTGATGTAATTATCTCCGGAATACCGATGTGATTTAATATATATTCTTTGTAGAATTCTATGTAGCAATAATTTACATTATCAGAATAAGTAGGGGAGAGCCTTAGCTTCAAAATGTAATAGCTGTCTGTAGTTGGATCGTCAACTAATGTCAGTTCTTCGCTAATTTTCTTGGTATCATTGTTTTCAACTATAGCGTCGAATAAACTATTGCAATTTATCTCATAATTGTTAACGTCTTTTACTATCAAAATCGTGTTTTTATCGCATATTGTAACAACTCTGTTATAATTGCTAATCTCGTCTATGTTAAAATATTTTATGTTGAGATAATTTAAGATACTGTCGTCTGATGGAAAACTATTGTCTCTTTCCCACTCTATTAAATTCTTATCTTTTTTTAAGTTTTCTGTAATATCTATAAGAGCCTCTTCAAACGAATTGTCTGATTCGTCGCCTATAATATTGGCGAACCATTCCATCTCATCTCTTTCCTTTGTTTCATTAATAAGATATAATATATACGTTAACTGTATGGTCATCAGTGTTATAACAAAAATATCTTTGATTATCACCTTTGATCTTCCATTGCTTTTCTTTTGCCATAACACAATTACATAGAATAAAACCGTCGTAATGTTTGTTAGTATAGAGAAATGTAAATCAATAAATTGACTTAATATGATTTCGAAGATCGCACCTATTATCAGGATGCTTACTATTGACCATATATATGGTTGCTCTTTTGATATAATTATTCTCAGTATGTTTTGGACTAATATGACTAACGAGCAGCTTAATGTGCTGATTATTATTAGAAAAATGTAGCTGTCAACAGTTGTGTTGTAGATTTGCTGGAATGAGAATGGAATATTTACGTTTGATATTAGTTCGAAAATCATGTATGTATAAAAAAGCAGCATTGATACGGTAATTGAGCTGCTTAGGATTATCCTAAGTGTTGTCTTTGATTTTAGTTCTTTTTTCAGGTATGTGGAGAATACTAAGACGTTGCTAAATATTAATATTGAAAATTCCGCGAGTGCTCCAAGGCTAAATGAGTATCTGCAATTGTCAATTAGGCACGAACTGCCGAATATATCTGAAGTTGATATGAATAGGCTATTTTGCAAAAGTAAAATTGATATATAAATGATGATACTGCAACATAAAAACCATAGATATTTATTATTTGTCTTGTTGCTTTGTATTATCTGAAATGATAATTTTAGGCTTTTAGCGTAAATAGCAATTAATAAGATTCCCATGATATATGAGATCAAACTGCTCATTTTAGCATTATAGTCGATGTTGAAGGTGATTTTATTGTCTTTAATGTCAAAGTCAATTGTATAATTACCGTTGATTTTTTCGGGCAGGAATTTATTTTTATTTATAGAAAACTGATTTTTATGATAGAGTGGGGTAGAGGTAAAAAATTTTATAGAGTCAATATTCGCATGGCTTACATAGTAGGTGTAGTTTCCTTGATAAAATATATTTTGGTGTAATTTGACTTCATTCAATAAACTATATGGATCGTTTGCGTCGGAGTTCCAATAAATTAAACTGTCGTTTACGTATATATAGATAGCATTATCGTCGTTGTCTTTCGTTGGGTAGTAATGTTCAGGATCGCTTAATATCTTTTCAACGTTTTCATGAAAATTATATAAAATTTTGTCGTGTCTGTTTTGAATTGTGTCGAGTGAAACTGTAATCCGTTTTATCACTCTCTCCTCGCTGTTGTTTGATTTTATTATTATGTTGGCAACTATAAATGTCAACAGGAGCGTGAACAGGCTAAATAATTGTTTTATGTTTTGATTATTTTTCATATTCAGGATATTTCTATAAATTGCTTTGAAAGTGATTTATGAATTTATGCTGCCATTGTCAAAATTTATTAATATGGATGGGTAGAGAAGTCCCCCTTAAGTACGTTTATTCTTTTATTTATTGTAAATCAGTTAATTAAAATCAGTTTTTATGTTTTAGATTATTCATTTGATTTAAACGATTTATTTTAATTATTTGAATCATTCTTCAATTTGCCACTAAAGTCGCTTAAATCGCTTTAAAACGATTAAATTGGCAATTGTTTCTTTTTGACGTATTTTGAGATCATTATTTATGCAACAGTGTTGTTAAATTTTCAACTTTCTAATTGTTTGTTTAATATATAAACCAAGCTTGACCATTCGTTTGTTTTTATTGCTTTTCTATTTGATTTACAACCTGTTAAGATTCCTTTTGTAAAACAATTCTTGTGTTTCAAATATTGTTCACTCAGGATGGAAATATAGAAGCTGTCCCATTTAAGTGGTTTAATATCAATAAGTTGAAAGTTATTTTTCTCAAAGATATTCCTAATGGATTCTTTTGAGAAATGATAAAGATGTCGTGGAACGTCATAAGCAGCCCATTTTTCTTTGTAATATTCTGCATCGTACGATTTGTAGTTAGGAAGTGCTAATACAAGTTTACCTTCTTTTTTTAACAATCTTCGCAGATGGTGAATTTCTGTATTAAGGTCGGTTACATGTTCTAAAACGTGCCACATTGTAATGATGTCAAAAGAATTATCTGGTAGATCCTTCAGTTCTTCAGGTGTGAGAATCTTGCAATCTAATTTAGATTCTGCAACTTTTCTTGCGTCTTCATTCGGTTCTATCCCTGTTATATTACAACCTTTTTCTTTGGCGTAATAAAGGAAGTCGCCAACACCGCAACCAATATCTAATAGACTAAAACTACTGTTATTTATTTTCTGACCAACAGATATTTTAAATTTGTTCTTAATATTAATTCTTTTAACCTTATTATAAATTTTTGCAAAAAACCCTTTTTTCTCTTCGTTATGGCTTAAATAATTCTCGGATTTATAATAATCTCCAATTTTATCAATAGTAGGGAAGGGGGATGTAAACAGCAATTTACAATCATGACATTCCATAATTGCAAACTCCTCCTGAGTAAGAAAATAATCTTTTAGTTTCAGGAACTGAGAAGTGTTTTCTGAATCACACCAAGGGCATTTATTGTTCATAAGATTTTATTTCAATAGTTTATAACATTATTTCACGTGAAACTAACGACCAAGAAAAATAGCGATAACAGAAATATCAGCAGGGGAGATGCCACTAATTCTGCTGGCTTGTCCTAAGGTCTGAGGTTTATGTTTAGTCAGCTTCTCTCTCGCTTCCATTGTGAGGGAGTTTAATGCGTAATAATCAAAATCGGGACTTAATCTTACATTTTCCAATCTGTTTAATTTATCTGCAACCTCACGTTCTTTATCGATGTAGCCTTCATATTTTACTATTATTTCAGCTTCCTCGATTATATTTCTTGCCGATTCTGTATTTATATCGTATTTTCCTTTTAGACAATCTACGTTCTCAATCATATCTCTTAAATTGATCTGAGGACGGGTTAATATTTGAGAAAGACGCATTTTATTTGCGATTCCTGGAGTTCCTTTTGATTCCAACAATCCATTGATATTATCCGGACCAACATTTGTCGATTTTAAATAGTTGACTAACTCATTAATCTTTTCATATTTGTTTCTATAATGATTCAAACGGTTTTCTGTAGCGAGACCAATATCAAACCCCTTTTCAGTTAAGCGTGCATCAGCGTTATCCTGGCGTAACAAGATGCGATACTCCGCACGACTTGTAAACATTCTATAAGGCTCATCAACACTTTTTGTAATCAAATCATCGATTAGCACGCCGATATACGCTTCATCTCTACGCAAAACTATCGGTTCTAAATCGTGGATTAAACGATTGGCGTTGATTCCTGCCATCAATCCTTGGGCTGCAGCTTCTTCATAACCTGTTGTTCCGTTAATCTGTCCGGCAAAGAACAATCCATGAATCTGATGCGTCTCCAAACTGTGATAAAGCTGATTTGGTGGGAAAAAGTCGTATTCTATTGCATAACCAGGACGGAATATCTTTGCATTTTCAAAGCCTTCTATATGTCGTAACGCCTCATATTGTATATCTTCAGGTAGGGAAGAGCTAAATCCGTTGAGGTAATATTCAACCGTTGTTCTTCCTTCTGGCTCAACAAATAATTGATGAAAATCTTTGTCAGCGAATCGTTCGATTTTATCCTCGATACTTGGGCAATATCTAGGACCAATACCTTTGATTCTTCCTGTAAATAACGGTGATTTTTCAAAGCCTCTTCTCAAAATATTATGAACTTCAGGCGACGTGTATGCAATATGACAGCTGCGTTGTTGTTTTGGTTTTTCTATCTCTAAGTACGAAAATCCAGTGACATCATCATCGCCTTTTTGTTCTGACAATCTGCTAAAATCTATACTTCTTCCATCAATACGCATTGGTGTACCTGTCTTCATTCTGTCAGCCTCAAATCCTAATGAGACGAGTTGTTCGGTGATTCCGTAGCTTGCGCTTTCGGATATTCTACCTCCGGAAAATGACTTTTCACCTATAAAGATTTTTCCATTCAAGAATGTTCCGTTTGTTAAGATAACAGTTTTGGAGTATATCTCGCCGCCCATTTGACAATGCACACCTCTTATGATATCACCCTCAACTATAAGGGAGTCTACATGATCTTGCCAAAACTCAAGGTTGCGTGTATTTTCTAAGACATTTCTCCACTCGGCTGCAAATTCAAATTTATCACTCTGTACTCTCGGACTCCAAACAGCAGGACCTTTTGACTTGTTCAGCATCCTAAATTGTATCATCGTCTTGTCAGCTACAATTCCCATTTGTCCGCCCAAAGCGTCAATTTCTCGAACTATCTGCCCTTTTGCAATTCCACCTACAGCTGGGTTGCACGACATTGCTGCCATCGCATTCATGTTCATAGTTATCAAAAGTGTCCTATTCCCCATATTAGCGGCAGCGGCAGCAGCCTCGCATCCAGCATGTCCACCTCCTACAACGATAACATCATATTTGTCAAAAATCATATCTTGAATTATTTAATTTCACGTGAAACGTATTATATAACTTCTTAATTCTCAGTTTTTAACTATTAATTCTCATTATTAGACATCTGTCCTCCTGTTTCCTCATTTCTTCCTCATCTTCTTCACATAAATCATCAAAACCGATTAAGTGTAAAACACCATGCGCCATAACTCGATGTAACTCGTCTCTGAAGCTTCGATTAAACATGACTGCATTATCTCTGACTCTGTCTATGCTTATATGAAATTCTGCCGACAGAATGGTCTCACATTCGTTAAGAGGGAAGGTGATAATATCTGTGTAGAAATCGTGACCAAGTAAATCAACATTCATCTTATATAGATATTCGTCACTGCAAAACGAATAGTATAATTCACCGACCTCTTTGCCATAACTTCTTGTGAAATCTCTTATCCATTCCTTGACACCATTCATCTCATCAATCAAAACATCTGTGTCTATAAAATTAATCGTTATCATCTTCCTTGCCTTTCTCTAAATTTTTCTTGAAGAAATAATCGTTTATCTTTGACCTGTAGAACGGTTGATATTCTATGCTGTTTAACTTCAAAAACTCTTGCTGTTTCTTCAAATTATTCTGATATTCTATTTCGTCAATATTGCGTTTTTCGTAACTGCCTTTGAACTCTTCCGATTTGCGCTTCTCTTCTTTTTCGCGTTCTTCCTGCGCATTCTGAGCTTTTAACATTCTGGATAAAATATCTTGATTACGTTTTATAGTCTGATTATTAATCTTCTTATTCACCAGATCTTCTTCTAACTTTTCCATGTCTTTTATGATTTGATTTATACCGTCATCACCAGTTACGCCTTCCTTCTTCATTTCATCTAACATTTTCTGCATCTGCTCTCGCAGCATTTCCTGTTGTGCTGCCATCCTCGCAAATTCTTCACTCATCGACTGTTGCGGTTTTCCTTCCTGCTGCTGTCGCTGCATCTCTTTACGCATCTGCTCTAACTGCTTTCCGAGTTGTTCCTGGAGATCCTTCATGTTTTTCATGGTTTGCTTGCCGCTCTGTGGTTTCTTGCTGTTCTTAGGCTTCGAACATGAACCGCTCGATTCCATCATACTTTCGTTCATGTCGTTAAGTGATTCGGATAACATCAGGGCTAAGTTGTTCATCGACATCATTGCTCTTTGCTGACGAGAAACCGCTGCACCCAACGTCATTTCGTTCATCTCTTTCATGGCAAGTTGCAATTGCTGGTCGATTAGTTGTAACTCATTGAAGACGAAGTTTTTAATGTCAGTTTGTCGCATCGCCATCTTTCTTAATGAATCTTCTACCATCGCAAAATTGTCGACTATTTCTTTCTGACGACTTATTTTGTCGGATAATGTCGGGTCGTCTTTTTTCATGTTAGCGACTTCATTCATCAGATTCTCCTCTTCATGAGAAGAACGGACGACATTTTCCAATAAAATACGAATTAAATGCGCATCTTCGCCTAATTGTTCCATGCCCGACATCATCATATCCATAGAAAGTTGTTCTGACATTTCCTTCATCTTCTTACCAGCCTCATTCTTCTTCTGACTCGAACCGGAATCATCGCCGCTTTCTTCCATTTTTCCCGCTTCATCCAAATCTTGATTTATCTCATTTTCCATATTTTCATCTTTGGAAATGTTAAAAGGCTCTTGTAAACCTTTATTTCTCTCCATAATGGAATCTAATTCTCGAGATAATTCATCAAACTGATTCTTAGCATTTTCCGCAGTTAAAGAATCATTATTGGATTCATTTACGTTCTCTAACTTCTCTGACAACTCGTTCATTTTGTTAATAAGGTCGTTAAGGTCTTTCTCAACTTTAAGTTGCTCTAATAGAGACAAATTCCTGTCCATTATCTCCTGAAGTTCCTTATTGTTTTGTTTGAGATCTTGCATCATCTGCTGCATTTTTTCACGTGGCATCTCATCGAGCATTTTTTCAAGCTCTTCCATCAGTTTCTTCATCTCATCTGGAATGACTTCCTCAAACAACTTGTTAATCTGCTCCTGCTTCTTCAATAATTCTTCAGAAGAAAGTTCGTTGTTTTCCATAAAGTCTTGAAGCTCTTTCTGTTCTTCTTGAACTTTATCCCATTCTTCTTGAATCTCTTTCTGTTTTTCAAGAAGTTCTTTTATCTTCTCTTTATCAGTCCAATCTAATTCCTTCTTCGACATCAGATCTTTCAACATCTCGTCAATATCCTTACGAAGCTGCTCTAAATCATTGGTTTTCTCCTGTAACTTTGAAAGCACATTTTCTTCCGACGCATCGGCAAGAGAATCGAGAGTTTCACGTGTTGGAAGACTTAGATAAAACAATTCGGAACGTCTCGATTTAGCACCATTAATTCCGTCATTGTCCCAAATCTCAAAATATGTTTTTACTTCATCTCCAGGATACATCATGAGAGGGTCTAAGTCAACACTATAGTAAAAAGAAGTGCGGGAGTTATTTTTATCAATATCAATTCTTTTTACGAACGACTGATTGGGTTTATTTTCGACCTCAAAATGATAAAGCAGTTTAGAAAAACCATAATCGTCGGCGACGAGTCCGGAATAATAAGTCTGTTTAGAGAAATTTTCATTAAACGGCTGAACTTGTATTTCGGGATATTCATCCGGAATAACTTCTACCTTAAATGGTATCGGATTATAATTCTCACTCCATTGATTCGAGATATTTACGTATAACTTGGAAGTCTGCATAGCTTTATAACTGTATACATACTCATTATTTTCAGATTTAACCTCGTGACAGATAGAGTCGTGTATGATATTCATAGAAGCTACATCTTTCGTATGAAAAACAAATCTTACATCTGTTCCCTGCGGAACCATCAGCCGAGTTTTTCCCGACAAGGTTTCTTTCTTTCTGTTGATGTATCTTGGATACGAGAGCTCCGTTTCATAATACAAAAGGGTAGGAGAAGGGTTGACGATAATCCTGATCTCCGGACTTGTGTATTCTCCTCCGTTAATATGAAAACTTTCCGATTGGTAGATATTGTTGAATGTGAAACTGAAATCGTTATTCGAAAGTTTCGTCATCATTCTCGTTCCTACAGATGAGTTGATATAAAACTTCTCTGGTATTTTCTCGCCTGTGACATGGATCGTGAAATCCAAGTCGTCACCTTGTACCACTTCAATTTCTTCAGATTGAATATTAACTTGAAAAGGAAGCGGTTTTTCGTAAAACTTATCGTAATTGATGATTCTCTCGACTGGCTTTTGGGAGAAGTCGGGAAAGAAAATTATCAATGTGATTAAGATCAGAATCGATAATCCAAAAACTCTAAGATACTTAAAATTATCTTTAAAATCAACAGCGTCGGAAAATCTGATAGGCTGAAGCTCTGCAGTTCTTTGTTCTATTGTAGCGACAAGTAATTCGCTTTCTGAATAATCATCAATTTTATCGGCAAGTTGAAGTGTGTTAAGAAGCTTATCCTTTATTTCAGGGAAGAATCTACCTATCAAAATCGCAGCTTCTTTGTCAGACATTTTTTTTCTGAAACGAATGAGATTAACAATCGGGATTATAAAATAAAAAATTGATACTACAGAAAAGACAGAAACCAATGTTATGAAAAGGACGAGTCTGATCTTTCCGGAAAACCAGGAGAAATATTCTATTCCATTAAAGATCAAAAAAAACAAAACGAGCAATATGACGCCTATCAAGACGCCTCGAATAAGTCTGTTAAGATAAAACTTTCTGATAAAAGAACTTATCTTATCTTTCAAGACATAATCACATTTATCTTTTCCATCAGAATACATTACACCTAAATTAATAATTTGCAAAGATAACGAAAAGAGCAAAGATAAAACCGATAAGAAGTAAGATTTTTTTAGGTGATACGACGGATGTAACTTTTAAGGTCTTTTTCTGTTGAAAAAAATCCGTTGCTTGTTGTCTGTTGTCTGTTGTCTTTTTTTATCTTTGTAGAAAAATTAAAATCATGGCAAATACATATTCAATAGGTGTCGATATAGGCGGCACAAATACCGACATAGGTTTGGTTCGAGATGACGGGAAAATTATTACACGTCGTAATATCCCGACAAACAAATATTTTGATATTGATGTTTACCTTCAAGATATCGTCGGACATGTCAAGTCGATGATGAAGGAAAACGAAATCGAGGCCATCGACGGTATCGGTATCTGCGCTCCTAATGGGAATACATATAATTGTACCTTCAGCGGAGCTACCAACCTCAACTTCAAAGGCGAGTTCAACGTACAGGAAATAGTCAGTAAGTACATGGATGTTCCTGTTGTTGTCTCTAACGATGCCAACGCTGCAGCTTTCGGCGAGATGGTTTATGGCGGTGGCAAAGGAATGAAACATCTTATCATGTTTACCTTAGGAACCGGGGTCGGGACAGGTATTATCGTCGATGGGAAGCTACTTCTCGGAGCTACAGGCGGTGCTGGCGAGTTAGGTCATTCGATAGTGATTCCTGGTGGTCGTCAATGCGGATGCGGATTGAAAGGCTGTCTCGAGACTTATACTTCCGCTACTGGTATACGTCGCACTGCAATAGAAATGTTGGAAAAGAATCCTGAATATGACGGCGTGCTTTCCAAGATCCCAGCTGAAGAATTAACGAGTAAATCTGTCGGCGACGCCGCTAACGCAGGAGACCCATTGGCACTTAAAATCTTTGAAGAGACTGGCTACATCTTAGGATTGGCGATGGCAAACGCTTGTTCTTTCTCATCACCGGAAGCAGTCTTCTTGATGGGCGGTCCTGTCAAAGCCGGTGACGTCCTTCTTAATCCTGTACGTAAGTCATTCGCGGAAAATCTTCTGTTCGTATATAAAGGCTCAGTAGAAGTCAAGGTGTCGGAACTTCCTGATAATGACGTGGCGATTTTAGGAGCGGCAGCACTTATTAAATTGAAAGTTGAAAATTGAAAGTTGAAAATTATGGTAGAGACGTACCAATTACACCGATGAAAATAAGCAATATGTAATTGTTGCGTCTCAATCGAATTGAAAGTTGAAAGTTGAAAATTGAAAATTATTGTAGAGACGTACCAATTACACCGATGAAAATAAGCAATATGTAATTGATGCGTCTTGTACAGACGTTGATGAAGTAACATAATAAATTTGAAAAAAAATCGTATTTTTGTAAACTGATTAAATTACAAAATATGTACGCTTTATTTAAAAAAGAGATAAGTAACTTCTTAAATTCGCTCATAGGAATCATGGTGATAGTGGTTTTCTTGCTTATCACGGGTTTGTTCCTTTGGGTTTTTCAAAGTGATTTTAACATAATGACCTTCGGGTACGCTAACTTAGACAGTCTTTTCATCCTGGCACCATGGGTGTTTTTATTCTTGGTTCCGGCTGTCACCATGCGTAGTTTCGCCGAAGAGAAACGTACCGGAACAATAGAGATGCTTTTCACGAAGCCATTATCTGATTGGCAGATAGTGTGGGGTAAATATCTTGCAGGTGTTGTGCTCGTATTGTTCGCTCTTATTCCGACTTTGATTTATTTCTTCTCCGTCTACCGTCTCAGTCTTCCGGTAGGTAATGTTGATAGCGGAGGAATATGGGGTTCTTACATCGGACTTTTCTTCCTTAGCGCGACATTCGTCTCTATAGGATTGTTCTGTAGCTCCGTCACCAACAACCAGATACTTGCCTTCCTTCTTTCAGTGTTTTTGTGCGGATTCCTTTACATCGGTTTCGATATGATTTACTCGATGGCACTATTCGGGAAAGTGGATTTGTTTATCCAGCATCTCGGAATATCATCGCATTATGCCTCGTTGAGCCGTGGCGTTATCGACACACGCGACGTGCTTTACTTCATAAGTGTGATTGTTTTGTTCTTGTCGATGACGAAATTAGTGCTTTCAAGTCGTAAATGGTAATAGGAGGTGAAGATGAAAAACGAACGTAAGAATTTAAAGAGAAATCAACTGACAAGTTTTGTGATAACATTAGTTATCATTGTCGTCGTAAATATAATAGCTTCCTTTGTCTATACCCGTTTCGACTTGACAAGCGAGAAGCGTTACACTCTTTCCGATACATCTAAGGAAATATTGAAAAATCTTGATGACTATGTTTATTTCAGGATTTACCTTGAAGGAGAATTTCCTGCTGGTTTCAAGAAGTTAAGAAAAGAGACAAAAGAAATGCTTGATGAGTTCCGTGCATACAGCAAGTTCATCGACTACGATTTTATCAATCCGTCGGAAAGCAACGATGCCGCTGAGAGGAATGAGACCTATAAAATCTTATATCAAAGTGGTCTTAATCCGACAGAACTTTCGATACAGACTAAAGACGGAGCGCAGCAGATCGTGATCTGGCCATGTGCTTTGGTGAGTTATAAAAACAAGGAACTGCCTCTCGATTTGCTCGACACCCAGGTCGGTAAGTCGTCGCAGGATGCCTTGAACAATTCGGCGCGGAATCTCGAATATAAATTTATCAGCGCGATAAAAGATCTCTCGCAAAGAGATAAACCTAATATCGCTTTCATAGAAGGTCACGGTGAACTGACCGATAAAGAAGTCTACGACATAACGCAAAGCCTTTCCAAGAAATATAATGTAGATAGAGTAGCTATCAACGAACAGATTACTGCATTAAATAAAAGAACGGAGAGAAGCGACAGCAGTATCGTCATCAGTTCAAGATACGACGCCATCATCATAGCGAAACCAACGAAACCTTTCTCGGAAAAAGATAAATTTATCATCGACCAATATATCATGCGTGGCGGTAAGGTGTTGTGGCTCATAGATCCTGTTTTCGCCACTATGGACAGTCTGCAAAGTTCTGAGTCGACGATGGGTAACAGCCTCGACTTAAGACTTGATGATATGTTCTTCAAGTATGGTGTACGTCTTAATAAAAACCTTCTGCTTGATTATAACAGCGCAGCCATCGCATTACGCACCGGACAGATGGGTGGTCAGGCTCAGATAGAATATTTCAGATGGTATTATTTCCCGCTCTTGAACTCTGCATCTAATAGTAATATCGTAAAAAATATCAATCCTATTAAGGCTGATTTCGTAAGTTCTATCGACCCGGTAGTGTCGGATTCTGATGTTCAGAAAATACCTTTGTTGAAGACATCGGATTACACCAAGGTGTCGGCGGCTCCGGTATTTATCTCTCTGAGTCTTTTACGTCAGGCTCCTGATACGCGTATGTTTGCGCAGAAAGGTCAGAATGTGGCGTATCTGCTTAAAGGAAAATTTGAGTCGCTTTATGCCAACAGAATGACATCCGCTATCGTTGAGTCGGAAGAGATTGGCTTTATGCCGAGTGGAAAAGAAACCTCGATGATCGTCGTCGCTGACGGTGACATCATCAAAAACCAGTTCCATATCCCAAAAGGTTATCCGCTTCCATTAGGCTTCGACCAATATACTCAGGTGACTTACGGTAACAAGGAGTTTATTGAAAATGCGATCAGTTATCTCGTCGACGGTGAAGGTCTCATAAGTATCAGATCTCGTGAGCTGAAGATACGTCTTCTCGATATGAATAAAGTCAATGACAACACAATGTTGTGGCAAGTCGTCAACGTAATAGTTCCGAGCGCATTGGTCGTAGTATTCGGTTTCATTATGGCAATAATAAGAAAAAGAAAATTCACTAAATAAATTTAACGATGAAAAAGAACAGATTAGCAATAATCATTACAGTATTTTTGATAGTAATAGCGGGTGTACTTTTATGGAATAACAGGTATCTGTCGTCATTACGCAGCGACGCATACGACTTTACGGTGCGCGATACAGCGTCCATTACACGTATGTTTTTCGCCGACAAGAGCGGCAATCAGGTACTTCTTGAGAGAAACGATGATGCGGGATGGACCGTCAACGGCAAATATAATGCGCAACCTGTCATGATCGATAACATACTCTACACTCTCGACAAACTTAGAATCAAGATGCCGGTGTCGTTAGCATCACATAATAACGTCATAAGAAACATGGCGGGAACCAATACCAAAGTAGAGATCTATCAGATCGTGCCTCGAATCAATCTTTTCAATAAAATCAAATTATTCCCTCATGAAAAACTTACCAAGGTGTTTTATGTAGGTGATGTGACGCAGGATAACAGCGGAACTTACGTCTTGAAAGAAGGTGCCGACAAAGCATACATAGTTCACCTTCACGGATTCAGAGGTTTCGTAAGCTCACGATTCTCAGCCGACCCTGAAGACTGGCGCGACCATAAGATTTTCTCAAGCAGTATGCGCGATATAAAGTCATACACCTTAGAGTTTAACAATCAGCCGGAGAAGAGTTTCGTGATAAATGAAATAGGGAATTTTAAATTCGAGATGAAACATTTGGACGGAACTCCTATAGATGTCGATACCGTGAAGATGCTAAATTTACTTAACTCTTTTAAAGACGTTCGCTTCGAAGCGTTCCTTACTGATGTAGACGAGGATCGTCGCGACTCCGTCATCAATTCTCCTTTTGATGAAAGACTTACTCTCGTCACTAAAGACGGAACAAAAAGTGTCGTGACGACATATCCTATGAAAATCAAAGCTCCATCATATATGCCAGAAGATGATCTTGACGATGATATAGACCATAAATATGCTTATATCGCTAACGATGACGAACTCGTTATGGTACAGGAATTCGCCTTTGGTAAGTTCTTACAGCCTGCCGCTTATTACAAAAAGAACAACAGCAGACATCAGAGAATGATCTATGTAGATGAATTGGAAGAAATTCCAAGCAGATAAATTAATAGCGATCAGTTTTCGGCAGTCAGCGGTCAGTTGCTGATGACTGAAAGCTGATAGCTGAAAACTAAAGAACTATGACATTGAAAATTGCTTGCGTGCAGAGCGACATCATTGCGCGGGATCCTTCTGCCAACTTTAAACATCTTGATGAGATATTTAATAAAATACAAGATGATAGAGATATTATAGTTTTGCCGGAGACCTTTACTACAGGATTTCCCGCTGAGCCGGAATTGTTCGCAGAAGACGAAAACGGACCGACAATGACGTGGCTACATAAAAAAGCTAATGAGGGAAACTGTGTGATATGCGGAAGCTTTATAACTTCGTTCAGTCAACAGACTTCTTCCACTTCTCTGATTCAAAATTATCATAACACTTTCGTCTGGATGAATCCCGATGGTTCTTATCATACATACGATAAACGTCATACATTCAGTATGGGCGGCGAGAAAGAACTGCTTAACGGAAACAATCTTATAACAATAGAATATAAAGGATGGCGAATCAGACCATTCGTGTGTTACGACCTCCGTTTCCCTGTATGGCTACGTAACAATTACGATGAGGGAAAATTCGAATACGACCTCGCGATCTTGATAGCTAACTGGCCGACGCAGAAATCCTATATCTGGAATACATTGCTTTCAGCGAGAGCTATAGAGAACCAGGCCTACTACATAGGTGTTAACAGAGTGGGCATCGACCATAACGAAATACCATACATCGGCGAGACTAAAGTCGTGAACGGAAAGGGTAGGACAGTGGCTGAAATCATCGGTGATAAAGAAGGTATTTTAGAAGTGGAGATAGATAAAGAGTCGTTGACATCGTTCAGAGATTATTTTACTGTTCATCGTGACTGGGATACATTTGAAATATTGAAATAATTTTTTTACATTTGCTCAAAAAATAAATCATGAATATTATCATAGCTGGCGACGGAGAAGTAGGGATGCATCTGGCGGAGGCGTTGGAACATGGCGATCATAATATCACCATCGTCGACCCTCACGAAGAACTTCTGAAGATGATAGAGACACAGTCTGATCTGATGACTATCGTCGGCGATTCCACTTCCATCAAGGTGTTGCAACAAGCTAACGTGAAGAAAGCCGATTTGGTGATAGCCGTTTTACATGACGAACATATCAATCTTCTTACTGGTATTTTGGCTAAGAAACTCGGTGCTAAGAAAGTTATCGTGCGTGTCAACACTATGGAGAGTCTCAGCAAAGAGTCGTGGCGAATATATCAGGACCTCGGTATTGATGGTATCGTCTCGCCGGAGGACATAGCGGCGCAGGAGATAATAAATCTGCTTAAACAGAATGTGGCGACAGAAGCCCACGACTTCGCGGGAGGAAAACTCGAACTTCTGATGATTAAGTTAGAACCTAACGCAAAAGCCATCAATAAAACATTGGAGGAAGTCATTGAAAACTTCAAGCACATCGACTTCAGGGCTTTGGCTATTCATCGTCGTCAGAATACCTTTATTCCGAAAGCGCACGATGTGTTTAAGGAAGGCGACCTCGTGTATGTGATAACGAAACCTCATGCTATCAAGGAGCTTATGCAACTTAGCGGTAAGACTAAATTCAATATCAATAATGTTATGATAGTAGGAGGCGGACGTGTAGGCAAACTTACAGCTAAACGTCTCGAAGACGATCTTAACATCAAGCTTCTCGAATCGGACAAACAACGTTGCAGCGAACTGACCAATTTCCTCTCTGATACCATGATAATAAATGCAGATGCCAGAAACGTCGATCTTCTCGAAGACGAAGGTATCAAGGATATGGACGCTTTCATAGCGGTGACTGACAACACTGAGACTAATATCCTGACTTGTTTGCAAGCTAAATCGTTCGGAGTGAAACGTACCATCGCCATGGTGGAAAACATCGACTATATCGACATCTCTCAAAATATAGGTATAGATACCATCATTAACAAGAAACTCATCGCCGCAAGTTATATGGTGCGTTATACTCTCGGTGGCAACGTCTCTTCCCTGAAATGCTTGAGCGGTATAGACGCTGACATCGTAGAGTTCGTGGTACGTGACGGAGCCGAGGTGACAAACAGACCGATAAACCGCCTCGATATGCCTGATGGTGCTATCATAGGCGGTATCATAAGAGGCGAGGATAGTTATATAGCAACAGGAAACTTCCAGATTCAGGCTGAAGATAGAGTGGTGGTACTTGTGCTTCCTAAGACAATACAAGAGGTAGAAAAACTGTTTCGTTAAAATTTTTAACAAAATGAAAAAAATATCCGCGACCATAATAACATTAAACGAAGAAGACAAAATACGTCAGTGCCTCGAATCTCTTCAAGACGTGGCTGACGAAATTGTAGTCGTCGACTCGTTATCTACCGACAACACGAAGTCGATATGCGAGGAGTTTGGTGTAAGATTCATTGAACAGAAATGGTTGGGATATTCCGAACAGAAAAACTTAGCTAACGACATAGCATCTCACGACTGGATACTTTCTATCGACGCTGACGAAGTGCTCTCTGATGAGCTGAAGAAATCGATTCTTAAGATTAAGAACGAAGAACGGGAGACAAAGAATGAAGAACTTGTTTATTCTTTTAACAGGTTGAATAATTACTGCGGAAAATGGATTCATCATTCGGGATTTTATCCTGATAAAAAAATAAGAATCTGGAATCGTAAGGTAGGGAAGTGGGAAGGAATAGTTCATGAAGTGATTAAGTTTTCGACAAAAGTGAAAGAGGTTCATCTTAAAGGCGACCTTTTGCATTATTCGTATTCGAAACCGGAAGACTTTGAAAGACAGGTGTTCAAATTCGCTGAGATGAGGGCGCAACATTATTTTGATAAAGGAAAGAAAAATGCAGGCTTGCTGAGCGTTGTTTCACCGATATTCTTCTTCATAAAACATTATCTTATCCGTTTAGGATTTCTCGACGGAAAAGAAGGCTTTGTTATGTGCTGGGTGTCGGCAAAAGCTACAAGACATAAATACAAGACTCTTAAGAAACTGAAAAACTGAGAATCTGAAAAATTGAAAAACTGAGAAATAGAAAAATAATCCTTAAATAACATATAGATATGAAAAACATTGAACAAGTAAATTTCGAAGGTAAACGCGTTATCGTTCGTGTCGACTTCAACGTTCCGTTGGACGAGAATTTCAATATCACCGACGACACTCGCATCCGTGCAGCGATGCCAACTATCAACAAAGTCATCAATGATGGCGGAAAACTTATCTTGATGTCGCATCTCGGACGTCCTAAGAAAAACCCTGACGAAAAATTCTCTCTCAACCACATCGTCAAATATTTAAGCCAAGTTATATGTAAGGAAGTCATTTTCGCTGACGATTGTATGAAAGCAGCTGATAAGATCGCTGCCATGCAAAATGGTGACGTTCTTTTGTTAGAAAACTTACGTTTCTACGCTGAAGAAGAAGGTAAGGTCCGCGGCATAGAAAAAGGCGAAGAAGGCTACGACGAAGCTAAGAAAGCTCTCAAGGAAAGTCAGAAGGAATTTACCAAGACATTGGCATCTTACGCCGACTATTACATCAACGACGCTTTCGGCACAGCACACCGCGCCCACGCTTCAACAGCGCTCATAGCCGACTATTTCGACGCTGAACATAAGATGTACGGATTCCTTATGGGTAAAGAAGTAGAAGCCATCGACAAAGTGATGAAAGACATCAAACGTCCTTTCACAGCTATCATGGGCGGCTCTAAAGTATCAACAAAGATAGAAATCATAGAGAATCTTCTTACAAAAGTCGATAACCTCATTCTTTGCGGTGGAATGACATACACATTCAAGAAAGCTCTCGGCGGCAATATCGGTAAGTCGATTTGCGAGAACGATAAATTAGATTTAGCATTGTCGTTATTAGACGAGGCAAAAGAAAAAGGCGTCAATTTGGTTTTGGCTGTCGATGCTGTTGTCGCTGATGATTTCAGTAATGATGCAAATACTTTAATCGTTGACCCGATGGATATTCCGGAAGCTTACGAAGGCATGGACATAGGACCTAAGACAAGAGAACTTTTCGGTGAGGTGATTAAAAATTCAAAGACTATATTATGGAACGGACCATGCGGCGTGTTCGAATTCGATAACTTCAGCAATGGTTCACGCGCTATAGCAGAGGCTATCGTTGAAGCTACTAAGAACGGAGCTTTCTCCTTGATAGGTGGCGGCGACTCGGTGGCTTGCGTCAATAAGTTCAATTTAGCAGATCAAGTGTCATACGTCTCTACCGGCGGCGGCGCATTGTTAGAAGCCATCGAAGGTAAGGAACTTCCTGGCATAGCAGCTATAAAGTAAAGGGGACATCTATAAATTCCCCGTTTTGAATGATTTTGTCTAACACATGTTGAACTTTTTCAAGATTTATGTTTCTCTTTGGAATCTTTTCGTCTTTCTTTCAATCACATAGCTCGCTATGCTCTTTCAAGAAATACAAAAATCTTCTCAAAGATAAATACATAAATCTTTTGAAAAGCAATTTATAGAAGTCCCCTAAAATCTGCGAATCTGAAAAAATGAGAATCTGAGTTGAGACATACCGATATAATAAACAATACGTGATTGATGTGTCTCAACTCAGAATTGTCTTTTAAAACCTCGAGCAGGTCGAGCAATTGGATTTCTTCTTCTGAACGTTAACGGGCTGATATGCTCTCGAACATGACGAAAGTATAATGCCAATGATTAAAACCAATAAAGTTAGTTTACAATATCTCTTCATAAATTCTTCGAATAAATCATCATTCTAATTCTTTCTTATCCACAGTGCCGGATTCATGAATACGTTGTTGTGACATATTTCAAAATGTAATATTGTCTTGCCATCGTTAACATTGGTGTGAATATGACCGATTTCCTGACCTGTGGAGACTTTATCACCTACTTTGACATAAACCTTATCCAAATTCGCGTAAAGCGTAAAATACAGCCCGTGACGTATCAAAATGACGCTGTTACTGCCTTGACTCATGATTGAGCATACCTCGCCATTGAAAACGCTTCTCGCCTTCGATCCTTTGGAGGTAGTGATGTCGACACCATTATTTTTCACGACGACTCTCTTCTGTGTCGGATGTTGTGAAGACCCGAACTTTCCGGTGATGATGCCTTGTTCCACAGGGTAAGGCAACTTGCCCTTGTTCTGAGCGAAATCGTTAGATAGATTGTAGTCGATACTTTTGGTGTTGTTTTTCTTTGCCAGATCCTCTCTTTCATTCGCCTTACGAATTTCTTCGGCGATGATCCTGTCAATCTGCTTGTGAAGTTCTTTGGTTTGTTTTTCCTTAGCGGTTATGTCTTTCTGGATCTGTTTCTCTTTCTTTTTCAATGAGGCGATGTCCTTGTTGAGCTTGTCACGTTCTTTCAATAGTGAAGCCCTTTCATTCTTTTCCTGCGCTAAGACAAGTGTCATGCTCCTCTTATTTTTCTCGTTTTTCTCGAGTTTAAGATTGATCTTGATCTGTGTTGAATCAATCTCCTCAATCTTATCTTTTATCAGACCGTTGAGTTCTCTGATATAACGCATCCTTCGTATCGCCTGGTTGAAATCTTCCGAAGAGAAGATAAAAAGAAGATTGTTGGCTTTACCTCTGTTCCTATAGTTTATCACTATAAGATTAGCATACTCTTTACGATAAAGTTCTAAGTCCTTTTCCAAAACAGCGATCTCGTTCTTGTTATTCTTAATCTCTCTGTCGATGGCGTTAATCTGTTCCTGATACATCTTGATGAGACTTTCCCGCTGAGCTATCTGCGTCTGCAACAGGCTGACCTGATTTATTGAAGTCGCCTTGTCGGTTGATGTTTCTTTCAATAACTTCTCTGCTAACTTGATGTCTTTCTGGATAGATTCTATCTTCTTTTCCAACGATGACACACTTTGGCCGCTGCCCGTAATTGTCATCATGACAAAGAATATGACAATCCAGAATTTGCATGACAAATACTGTTGACCATTGACTATTGACCGATGACTATTATTATTTACCATAAATATGTTTTGTCGTATTTCTTTGATATGTTAAAAGGAAAATTCAGTTTCTCTCCCGACTTGATGTCGGAATAATTTATCTCTAACGACATCTTTTCTCCGAATGATAGTTCAAGATTAATCTTCGACGGCATGAGCTTGCCTCCAACTTCTTGAAACTCTCCATATTGAAGTTCGATGACATTATTACCATAATTCTCCTTGATGTTGTATCTGCTGATCTTGAAACTATTCGGTGTCACCCAGATATTGTTTGAGATTAATTCAGTGCTGTCGTTTCCAAGTCTGTATTTCCCGTCTTCTATCGTAACCTTATATCTTTCGTCGTTATTTATGTTGCTTAAGTTTCCTACTAACAAATCCTGGAAAAACTGTAAAGAGGCTTCGACAGGAAGAGCGTTATTGATAATTTCCAAACTTTCGTCGATATAGGTTCTTGTGTTTCTGTTAACAAACTTAATAGTATCGTCTGTTATCATGACTCTCGCCACCTCAATGCCAATCTTTAATGATAATGAGATCCAGATCACGCTGTCGTTCTGCATTCTCAGCTGACCTTTCAAGCCAGGTATATTGTCGCCTTTCATGCTTATCCCTATTGTCGCCTCAAGGTTATCGAACTCGAATCTGTTGTCATCCACTTCTTTGATGATGTTATTAGCCGACATCATTTTAAGACCCGACATCTCTCTTTTTGTAGAACACGAAGAAATGATGAATATGATAGCTATGAGCCATAAGACATGCGCCGCGAATCTTCTGAAAACCATCGGCGAATTTCGTTGTATGTTATCAGTTGTCTGTTGTTTATTCATAGATTTTCTCATCATTAATCTTCTGGTCAATAAATTCTGATGTACCTCCTAATTTCTTGGCTTTCTTCCAATTCTGGACGGCATCTTTAGTGTTACCTAATCTATACAGAATGTCGCCATAATGTTCGTAGTTTATGCCTTGCGGATTTTTATCATATAAGAAGACTTTCTCCATCCATTTCTTAGCGTCTTTATAGCGTCCCATTTTATATAAGACCCAAGCGTAAGTATCCAAATAAGTCACGTTCTTAGGTTCTTTCTCTACTGTTATCGCCGACATCTTCAAGGCTTCATCCAAACGTTCGTTATCTAAAGAAAGGAAATAGGCGTAGTTGTTAAGGACGTAGACATTTTCCGGGTCGTTACGCAGAACTCTGTCATAGTATGTGTAAGTCTTTTCTTTGTCGCCGAGTTCGTGATATATGTCGGCGATGCAAATGTCGAAAGACGCTGTCAGTTTCTTATCTGCCGACATGAATCTGCCTTTGTCTAAAACTTTAATAGCTTCCTCATATCTTTTCATCTCGATAAGCGACAATCCGTTAAAATAATAGAATATAGGCTGTTCGGGATAATAGCGTAACGCGTCTGAGGTGTGTTTATGGAGTACTTCCGCATCGTTGAGTTCTACATCCGTGAAAACCAACTGATACCAGGTAATGAAATTAGTGCTGTCTTTTGCTATCGATTCTAAATAATATTCCTGTGCTTTGTCGTAGTTCTCGTCATTGAAATATACCGTTCCTATCACATAATAGCCGAGTTCCTTATCTGGATGTGTCTCGATGAAAGCCTCGCCCGCTGCTTTTGCTTCCTTGACGGTAGTTTCTTCATCGCCGTCTTTCTCCGCGAACCAGTATTCATAAATCTGAGCCTTTGTATTATAATCTAAGTTCTTGTTCTTTATCGATAAGATGAATTCCTCAAAAGCCTTGTCGAGGTCGCCTTGTTTCTGATAATACTCCATCAAAGAAATGTTGATATACGGATCTTCAGGATTGAGTTTCTTTATGTTGAGATAGATTTGAAACGCATCCTTCTCACGGTTGTTCTGTACATAGATCTCAGCCAACATCGATTGGTATCTCATCTCGTATGGATAAGCTTTCGCGAGTTTCTCCATCTCCGAGATTACCTTCTCTTTTTTGCCGAGAAGATTGTAGATCTCTATCTTTTGAAGGGAGAGATATTCGTTGACGCCGATATTGTCTTCATAAACATCTAACTTCTCTGTCACCTGCTCATATTTCTCTACATGAAGTAAGGCGTCGATATAAGCTTCAAGATATTCTAAATTATTCGGGTCATCTTCAAGAAGTTTGTCATATATTGCGATAAACGATTCGTATTCATTATTGAATTTATGAAAATCGGCGAGACGAATCTTATACCATTTGTTGGTACTGTCGAGTTCGACGGCTTTCTTTATCATCTCAAAACCTTTTTCCTGCAAGCCTTTGCTCATATATAAAACACTGAGTTCATACATACTTGCGTGATCTTCCGGGAACGCCTCTAACGCTTTCTCAAAATATTCTGCCGCTACGTCATAATTCTCATTATATTTGTTTTCGAGACCTAAGGAGAAGTATTCCGCATTCTTCGCCAAACTCTTGCCTTCAGCGATTTCTTCCATTGTGGGCATTTGATTAACATCCTGACAGAATACATAATTGGTCAAGAGTAATGATAATAATATAAATATGATACCGCCTTTTCGCATTGTTAATTATATTTTAAGTTAACAGATAACAGACTTTGTCCGCAATTTAAATTTTCAGATTTCAAGACACACGTCCGTGCGCCTCTACAAGAGATTCTGCTTACGACGTAAAGCCAATTCTCTAAAATCATAGAAACTATTGTCTGTTGTCCGTTGTCTGTTGACATTTAAAGCAACTTTCAATTTTCAATTATCAATTTTCAATTCTTCCCCGTGTGTCCGAAGCCTCCCGCGCCTCTTTCTGTCTCGCTGAGAGTCTCTACATTCACGACTTCCATTTGTTCACATTTGGCGAAGATAATCTGCGCTATTCTGTCGCCGCTGCTGATGGTGAAGTCGGTGTCGGATAGGTTTATGAGGATAATCTTCACCTCGCCTCTGTAGTCCGCATCGATGGTCCCAGGTGTGTTAAGCACTGTGATACCGTTCTTTATCGCCAAGCCGCTGCGTGGTCTCACCTGTCCCTCATAACCTTCAGGAATCTCCATGAAAAGTCCCGTAGGAACTAATACTCTCTGCAAAGGCTTGATAACTATTGCGCCTTCTGGCAGATATGCTCTTAAATCCATGCCGGCGGAGTTGACGGTTTCGTATGCTGGTAATTGATTGTCTGATTTGTTTACTATTTTAACTTCCATGACATTTGTTTTTTATTCTATTTTAAGTGGATTTTTTCTTTCCATTATGAAAACTATACCTAAGAACATCAATATCATCATTGTGTTCAGACTTAACTTCAATAAGGCACTCATCTCTGATGTTAACGTACTTACGAAAAACAATATTGCGGCTACGATACAATAAATCGTGATTCTTCCTATCTGATATGGTATCGGCATGATACGCTGTCCCCAGAAATATGATACCGACATCATCACTGTGTAGCACGCCAAATGTGCGATGGCAGCTCCCATATATCCTATTCTCGGTATCAATATGAAGAAGCACAATAATGTCACAATCGAGCCTATCACCGCTATTATGGTTCCGTAATAAGTCTTGTCGGAGAGTTTGAACCATATCGAGAGATTAAAGACTATTCCATAGAACATATTGGCGATAAGGATTATCGGAACGATACGTAATCCTTCTCTGTAGTCGCTGCCGTTTCTTCCGACGAAATGTTGAAGTATGTCCATGTAGAACATCACGCCAAGGAAGATGAGCAGACAGAATATAACGAAATATGTCATCACCTTAGCGTATAATGTCGGGGCGTTACGGTCTTTGGCGTGACCGAAGAAGAATGGTTCCGAAGCGAAACGGAACATCTGGATGAAAATCGTCATCAGGACGCCGAGCTTGAAGTTGGCGGAATAGATCCCTAACTGTTGCATGGCATATTCTTCTCCTGTTATGTTCATCATCGCTAAAGTGGTTTCATCTGGAATCGTGACGAGATATTTGATTAAAATCTTATCGGCGACTTCATTTACCATTCCTACCAAACTTATCAGCAAAATAGGGAATGAATATTTCAACATAGGAACTATCAGTTCTTTGTCGAGACTTATTCTTAATCTTGAAAGTTGTGGTGATAGTAGAATCAGATTAAGGAGGCTTGCTATGATATTGGAGATGAAGACCCATATAAGAAGCGACGTCTGTTCCCCGAAGATCCTTTCCGCTATCATCATCGATTTCTCCGGAATGATGACCAAGAACAGGATGTTGAAGAAGATGTTTGTCAAGACGTTCAATGTCTTTATCAGACTGAAACGACCTGCTTTATTCTCTTTTCTCAGCATCGCGAAAGGAATCGCGGCAGCAGCGTCAATAGCGACTATTATCCCTAATAGAAGTACGTAATGTGTGTTAAACTCGTAATGTATTAATTCAGCGAACGATTTGTAGAAGAATCCGTAAAGGATGAGGAATATTGCAGTTATCAGAAGTACTATAGTCTCGGCGTTATTGAACACTTTCCCGCTGTCTTCTTTTTGTGAGAAACGGAAAAATGTGGTCTCCATTCCGAAAGTCAATATCGCTAACAGCAGAGCGATCCAAGCGTACAATTCGGAGATCTGTCCGTATTCGCCCGAGACGAAGACACGTACATAAAAAGGCGTGAGCAGATAGTTCAGCAATCTTGGAACTATTGTGCCAAGTCCATAAATCACAGTCTGTCCCGCTAACGCCTTTATCGGATTCTTCATAAATTATTCAGATTAATATTTCACTATTTTCTTGACAATTGTTCCGTTTTCTGATTTTATGTTAATGAAATAAATTCCAGAATTATAGTCTGAGAGATTAATTTCCATCTCTTCAGAATCAAACTCTATTTCATCCACTAACATTCCAAATGCGTTATATATTCTGACCGTTGACTGTTGACCGTTGACTGTTGACAATTTTACAAAATCATTTGCCGGATTCGGATAAATCATAACATCAGTTATGTTTGTCTCGTCTACATTTAATGTATATGTAACTTCTTGTCCTTCTATCGCACCATAGCAATTTTCATAAACAGGTCTTACGTTATAATAATATGTGCCGTTTTCCAAGTCGTTTTCTGTGAATGAAAGATCTTCTGTTGTCGCGATGAGCTCGGTATCACGATATATTTCATAGTGTACTACGCCTTCTGAATCGGGTTTTTCCCATTTCAATTCAACAGAATTGTTACCTACTATCACGTTAAAGTTCTTTACGCTTTCGCAGTTCTGTATCATTATGCTTTGACAAGAGCAGTCGTAGATCCAGCTGAAGAATGTTCCTTGCTGACGACCTTTGCCGTTGAAAATCTCGACACCACTATCGTAAGTAATGATGTAACTACATTCTGTATCAACACCGCCGTTTTTCCATTCTAATGAAACCTCCACTCCCGAATTTAAGGTCTTGGTAAAAGTTGCTTCGTCTCCACTTGTTATCGTATAAGTGTCGTCAGGCGAGCCGTCGCTATAATGTGCGATGATTTTAGCTCCGTTCCATCCGTCACCGTATTCGTCTTTCAAGGTATATGTTATGTCGCATGAGATTCCGTAGTTGATGTCGAAACTTTTTACCTTATTGAATTTATCTCTTAAAACCAAATTGAAAGGTATGCTTGTGATGCCTCCAGCTTCCGACACTGTAACATTAAACAAAGCCGAAGCTGAGCCGTCAGGAGCAATGCAATTGAACTCTGATTCCGCTTCGTTTATAGTTATGATGCCATTGTTGCACGATAAAGTTCCGGTCAATCCCAAAGCGATTTCATTACCTTCGTTATTGATGTATACTCTCAGATCGGCATTTTCTCCAGGTTCGAGGATGCCGTCTCCATCGTCATCGTTCTCTATCGCTATCGATGAATATCTTACTATGCTGCCATATATCGTTTCGATGAATCTTGTCTTAGAGATCATATTGTTAGCATTGTCATAGAATTCCACGTCGAAATAAAGTACAGTCTTGCCAAGAGCATCCTCATCTATTTCGATGGTGAAAGCGTCTTCTAATGAAAAGATTTGATTAGCCGCAGCATTGGTTATTACAGATTCCGCCTTTGTTATATTGACCCATTCATTATCACAGGTTAATTTTGCTGTTACATTGGTGATTGTCTCTGACGAGATGTTTTCGAAGTCGATGTCGAAATTAATTTCTTCGCCTGGATTTATTTTGTTGTTGGCGTTTTCGTCGTTGATAGTCACATCATTGAAGACCAACGCACCCATATTGATTGTGTTGATTGCGGCGAGGGCGTCAACTCTGCCAGAACCTGTATCGTTGTTTTTATTTTCCGAGATTTTAAATGCCGAGTTTTCTAATACCATGCTTATCTCTTCTGGTGTTATCTCTGGTTTCTTAGAAAGCATCAGGCACATCACGCCAGCCACGCAAGGTGCTGCCTGCGATGTTCCTGTCATCTTAGCGTAACCGTCATCTAAATAATTCAACGAAACTATGTCTACGCCAGGAGCGCATACGTCAGGACGGATAAGTCCGATTCCTGGATCGTAAGGATAGTCGCCGTATGATGTCTCCTGCCATGTCACCGGACCGCGGGAGGAGAAGACAGAGACGACGTCGTTGGCATTTACCGAACCGACAGAAACCACGCATGATGTCTCGCCTGCATTGACTTGTTGGTCGGGATGTATCCATGGAGCGGGGCAGCTGCCAGGAACTCTCACGTTGTTAGGAATAGGATTGGTATTCATAGAACCGCCGTCGTTACCGGCAGATACCGCCGCTATCACACCAGCCTCTAAGGTGTTGACGCAAGTCTGACGTAACATGGTTCTGTCGGAGATTGAAGAGTTCGCTATTCCTAACGACATGCTCAAGATTTGTGCTCCGTGTTCTACGGCGAACTCCATTCCAGAACATATTGCGTTAGCGTTTGTATTTCCATTGTCATTCAATGTCTTTACGCACATCAGTGTCACATTAGGAGCAACACCTGTTTGTTTTCCTGAGGTGCCATCGCCACAGATAATTCCGGCGCAATGTGTTCCGTGACCTCTGTTGTCCATAGTGTTGTTATTGTCGTCATACGAATTATATCCGTGATTAGGATATTGCGCACCGCCGTCCCAGAGATGATCTGCTAAGTCGGGATGTTCGTAATTTACGCCAGTATCTAAGATAGCTACTAAAACACCTTCGCCAGTATAACCTTGTTCCCATACTTCGGGAGCGTTAATCTGTATTATGTTACTCGTAATTTCCGGTTCTGCTTTCGTATCATCTGTATTGACTGTTGTTGGTTGACTGTTGTCTGTCAAAAGAGCGTTTCTGTCAACATTATGACCGATCATCAAAATATCATCACGTTTTGATAACTCATAGATTACATCTTTTGTGGTTGTACAGGTGATTGAATTCGAAAGCCAGTGAGAAGTAACATCGGAGACTTTTCCGTTTCTTTTCTCAGAATTGATTATTGAAAGGACTTCATGTTGCGATTTCTCTGAGAAAAGTTTTAGTTCGTTAATGACAAACTCACGTCTTGCTTGTTTGTTTTTGAGATGACTCGCTTTGGCATTGAGTTCATCTCTATCTATTTGTGCCTTGAAAATGATGTTGACACTTAACATCTCATCATTTGTTTCTCTAATAAACTCTTGTAGTTCTTGTTCAATCACGTTGTTTTGTGCCGAACAATAATTGCCAAGGAACAAGGCAATTATCAAACTGTAAATCAACTTTTTCATAATTAAATTTTTATAAACCGCAAATATAATAATTTAAGGTGAGATTTATGAATACATTTGTAAAATAATTTTATATGAATACGTGAGGAATATTTTATATGAAGCAGACTTAAAAAAGAAAAACGCCAACCATTGATTTACAACGAATTGGCGTTCATTTCCGTACTCCCTCAGGGACTCGAACCCTGGACCCATTGATTAAGAGTCAATTGCTCTACCAACTGAGCTAAGGAAGCATATTTTCGGACTGCAAAAGTACAACTTTTTTTTAATAATCAAAAGATTTTTTAAAAAAATATTTTATTTGTGGATTTGTTTATTAGTTATCTTTGCATCATATCTTTAATTTCCATAATTATTATTATCAATGAAACATTTAGAAAAAATTTACGATAAAATATTAGACGAAATTTCTCTTGAAGAAAGATTGAATCTCTGGCGCAGAGAAGGAAAAACGATAGTTTTCTCAAACGGTTGTTTCGACATCTTACATCGAGGCCACGTAGAATATCTTTCTAAAGCCGCCGACTTAGGTGATAAACTTATAATAGGTTTAAATACTGACGATTCTGTAAAAAGACTAAAAGGTCCGTCACGACCTGTCAATGACGAGAAAGCTCGCGCCATATTATTGTCGGCATTGGAATTTGTCGATGCTGTGGTTTTCTTCGAAGAAGACACACCTTATAATCTAATTAGACGTGTTCAGCCTGACGTACTTGTAAAAGGAAAAGATTACAAGGTTGAGGACATTGTCGGCTACGACATCGTAACTGCAAAAGGCGGAAAAGTTGAAACGATAGAATTGGTTGATGGATTTTCAACGACAATGACAATTGAAAAAATGAGAACCTGAAAATGTTATGAAACGTATCTTATTTCTTATATTGCTTTTAACCTTCGGGTGTCAACAGGCAACAGTCAGCGGACAGCAGTCATCGTGTTCTGGAGATACTATTGTTCAAGTATCCAAATCACAATATGCCAAAGACTTATATATGCAGGCTCAGAACTCGTGGAATTCAGGTCATATCGTTGATGCTTGTGAGAAATGCTTCATGGTAATTGAATTTATTGAGAGAGATGTAAAGAAGCGTGAGTTAGATAAGAGTTTCTACAAACCTTTGGCTCATGCGCATTATTGCATTGCTGATATTTTTATCAACGAGAATTATCGTAATTTAGGTCTGATGTTCCAGAAGAAAGCCTTATATTATTTCGAGAAATTCGAAAACGACAGCGTCTTGGCTCATACCAATAAGTTCGTTGGCTTGGCTTATATGGGAACTGCTATTGATACCGCGAAGTATTATCTGAACAGATGTCTCGAATTGGATCCGACCAATCGTTTTCACAAATATGATGTCGATAAAGCTATAGCCTATATGTTATATTACATCGAAGATTATAAAGACAGCGCTTTCGCAATCTTAAGAAACAACTTAGACGAAATAGAACACGACAACGTAAGGGAAGCATATCATGCGTTTTTGGGAGGTATATTCATCGACAGAAAGGAATATGACTCTGCGCTTTATCATTTAGAAAAAAGTACGGAAAGTTCCGAGTTCTGGGTTCGATTAGATGCAATTAATTCATTGACGATATTATACGACTCTATTGGCGATCAGGAGAAAAAAGCATACTACGAAAGCATCTTGTCGAAATTGGCGTTCGACAGAGTTGACGGTGAAATGGAACGTGCCAACATCATGGATTTATACAACGAGCATCTGAACCGTATGCACGAGATAAGAAAAACCAGAATCATCAAGATTGTATTGTTTGTAACAGCACCTATAATCATATTAATAACGTCTCTTGTCATTTTCTTTACGCATAAAAACAAGAAGAAGAACAAAAATCTGATGAGTATCATCGACGACAAGGAGTCTGCTATAAACGTGATGGAAGAACATCTCACAGATGTTAAATTCAAGAACTCAATAATAGAAGGAAAAATAAAGAAAAAGAACGCCGAGATTCAAAGACTGTCAAGTCATATCAAGGATTTGGAGTGTGAGATGGCAGATGTCAATGCCAAGATTAAGAAAGATAATTCTCCATGTGACATGGAGGCATATTGTAGCTCAGAGATATGCGGCAAGATATTATCTATGGAAAATCAGACATTGTCACAAGAAGATTTCGTCTTGTTGCTTGACACCGCAAACAAACATCTCAACAACATCTTCACAGAATTGGCAGAGCAATATCAACGACTGAAGAAAGAAGATTTATATTACCTATCTCTTGTGATAATTGATTTTAGCGACAAACAAATTTCATCATTGTTCGGTGTGGCGTATAACTCAATCAGGGTAAGAAGAAACAAGATCTGTGAAATATTAGGCATAAGCGATAAGAAACTCAACTATTTTTTATCGACAAAATTTAAGTAAGACATAGATTATTAAAATCTTAGCGATTTTTATATTATTTTAGAATACTTGACAGCAGTTATAAGTAAATGTAATTTTGCACAAATTTATCATTAAATGTTTGTCAGTATGAAGAAATTGAATCTACTTTTCCTTTTGCTTTTATGCGTAATTAATGTCTTTGCACAAGAGTTGAAACATTCTGTCGACTATTCGTCAGACGATTACGATGCTTTAGTCTATGAGATGAGAGCCGCTAGACTTAAAGATTACATTGACTCAAGAAGTATTCCAGATAGGAACAGAACTGCCGCAGACGATTATGATGGCGGTGACGGCACTCCCGAAAATCCATATCAGATAGCGACCCCAGAACAGCTGGTACTTCTTGCGCGACAGACAAATGACGGTACAGGCGGCGATGCCTGCTATATTTTAACCAACGACATCGACCTTGAGGGTAACATCGGTTTTGTGTGGACACCGATAGGAGATTCAAACTATTTTACAGGAGTCTTTGATGGAGATAATCATACTATTAAGAATATGTATAGTAATGATAATATAAAATCTGGACTCTTTGGTAACGTACGTGGTGCTGTTATTAAAAATATTAAATTTACAAACGCAGAAGTAACTTTGAATCCTAATTATGATGAAATTCTTGGTGGAGTGGCAGGTGTGGTAGCAGCTAATGCTATAAATACAAGTTTTTATAATTGTGATGTTGACGGTGAAGTCCGCGCTACTGCATGGGATGCTGGTGGAATTGTAGGCCATTTGCTTGCTACAAGCGATTTTCATGATATTGTTCTTGTTAAAGACTGCATCAATCGTGCAGATCTCTCTGGTATTAATAATGTTGGAGGAATAGTTGGTTTCTCTGAAAGTGTAGGCAATAATTTTATCATTGAGAACTGCGAAAATCACGCTAAGATTGACGGTTCTATTATAGGAGGTATTATGGGTGATGGTGAAGGATTCATGATAATTAATTGCAGAAACTATGGCGAAGTTGGCGTTATGGGAGATGCTCTTGCATCTATATCAGCAGGCGGCATAATTGGTCAAGGCGGTATCAACGCTATTATAGAAGATTGCATTAACTATGAGACAGGAACGATAATAGCTGGCAATGCAGGCGGTATAACAGGTGCCGCTCTTAAAACCGTGATAAGAAGATGTGGCAATAGAGGAAAAATTACAGCTTTCCATTGTAACACCATACTTGCTGGAGGAATATGTGGTAGCGATGGTAATGTTTCAGACTCTTACAATACAGGAAAGATTGTCGTTGAAATTAGTAATTATGACTATAACTATAATGTATCAACTCTTCAGGTTGGAGGTATAACAGGATCTCCTACAACAGGCTGTAACATACATAATGTGTATAATGCCGGAAAGATATCAAAATGGCCTACACCACAAAACAACGAATGGTATGAACATATCCTGCCTGCACTTCGTGAAGATGTTGAAATTAATAATTGTTATTGGTTTAATAATGATGAAATTGATGATATGATTTATGATTTCGGCATACAGGCTTATGTCGAATTACCGGAATCAAGTCGCTTTAATGAAGGTGCGACAGCAACATCATGGATTCTTGAGAATCCTCAACATAACACTACTGATTTGCTTGAAGCATTGAATGCCGGAGCAATGAACGGTTCTGTCTGGATTGAAGACACAGAAAATGTCAATGGCGGTTTCCCAATATTGATGCCTATACCAGTTGACACTACAGTCGTCGAAGAATTTATAGAAAATGAAGTTGATATGGTCTCTGTCTATCCTAATCCAGCAAGAAACATCGTTAAGCTTTCTGCAACGAACCATCATTTGTCGGCCGTTAGAATCTACAATTGTTTAGGAATGATGGTCGAGGAAATATCTTTAGGAACACAGCACGCCTCGTCGGCATCTACAGATGTAATAGATATTGACGTCTCGGATTATAAATCGGGTATTTATTTTATCAATATTTATGATAATAAAGGAAATGTTGCTACGAAGAAAATTTCTGTAATTAAATAAGATATGAGAAGGATAGTATTTATCTTCACATTATTGATATGTTTCGCTAATGAAATAGTCGCTCAGCAGTACGTATCGACAGAACCATCACTTAAGAATGTTGTCATAGAAGAGTTTACAGGAAAGAGCTGCAGCGCTTGTCCTCACTCGCATAAAACAATAAACGAATTGATGAGAAGTTATCCTGGAAGGGTGTTTGCAATATATATACATCCTGATGGAATTGCATCTTATCCTAACTTTGAAACCGATGATGGTCAAACCATTTACAATGCTATGAGTGGTTCCGGTCTCCCAAACGGACTCGTAAACAGATGCACATGCAATTATAGTACACTTTTAACAGCAGAACACGTGTATCAGCATACTAATGAGGAAGCATTGTGTAATATTGGCGGTATAGTCGTTGTTGATGAAGCAAGCAGAACCGCAACCATAAATGTTGAAGTTTATTATACAGGCGATACTGATGTTGATGCTAATTATCTTACTGTAACCATGTTACAAGACAGTATATGGGGTGCACAATATAATGGTGAGACAAACATGGAACAATATTTAGATGGCCTATATTGTCACATGCAGATTCTTCGCGATGTCATTACTCCGACATGGGGTGACGAAATAAGCCCAACAACAAAAGGTACGTTGATAACTAAGACCTACAAATATACTATTCCAGAAATAATCGGTGATCCGAACGGCGTGGAAGTTAACATTAATCATCTGGAATTTATAGCTTTTGTCACAAACCAAAAGAATGAATATAAATCATATCCAATATTGAATGTCTGCCGTTTGCCCTTGCTGATTAAAAGCCAGGAAACTGTTTTCCCGCATTTTGAAATGGTTACAGAGAAACATCCTGAATTGTGCTCGAATTACAGGACTTTTATTATTAACATGATGAATCGAGGTATTGATGAACTTACTTCAATAAAGATGCTGATGGAGATTGACAATGGCGACACATTCGAATATGAATGGAAAGGGAAGATGGCATCGTATGACATAGAAAGAATAGAATTTGATATGGAAGTGCCGATAGGAACTCATGAAATCAACTTCAAGATTATTGAAGCTAACGGCATTGCTTTCAATTATTCAAAAACACTATCAATCACTCGTGATGAATGGCATACAATATTCGTTGAACATGAAAATGACGAAATCGTATTTGAATTGATGCAGGATAAATTCGGAAGTGAGACGACATGGCAGATTGTTGATGACAATGATTTTGTTGTGGCTTCTGGCGGACCATATGATTATTTCTTCGGACAACCTGAAGCTACAGAATTACATGAGATACCTCTTAAATTACCATTGAACCAATGCTTAAGATTCACCATATCAGATTCTGCAGAAAATGGAATATGCTGTGACTTCGGTGAAGGATATTACAAGATAATAGATGGCCATGGCAACGTTGTTATTGATGGGGATGGAGAATTCGGTTCAAAGGCTTCTTATATCTTTACATTAGAAGTTGGAAACGATGTCAATGAGATTGAAGAAGAAACATTTAGAGCCTATCCTAATCCAGCAAGAAACATCGTCAAGCTTTCTGCAACGAACTATCATCTGTCGGCCGTTAGAATCTACAATTGTTTAGGAATGATGGTCGAGGAAATATCTTTAGGAACACAGCATGCCTCGTCGGCATCTACAGATGTAATAGATATTGACGTCTCGGATTATAAATCGGGTATTTATTTTATCAATATTTTTGATAATAACGGAAATGTTGCTACGAAGAAAATTTCTGTAATTAACAATTGATGTACGGAATTGAATGAGATATAATTTCAAGGCTCTGGAATTTTAGGATTTCCCGGAATTCCAGAGCTAAAAACATCAATCAATCTTCAATACCAATCCTTTCAGATAAGCACCTTCGGGATGATAGATATTCACAGGATGATCTTCCGGTTGATCTAACTGAAATATTATCTGTGCCTTGCGACCTGTCTCTATAGCGGCAGCCATTACAATACTTTGGAATTGAGCCTTATCGACAGCCTGCGAACAGCTGAAAGTAAATAACAAACCGTCTTCTTTAATCTTAGTTATAGCCTCGCGGTTGATGAATTTATAACCCTGAAGTCCTTTATGTAACGATCTGTGGTTCTTAGCGAAAGCAGGAGGGTCAAGGATTATCAGATCGAATTCGCCTTTTTTCATATTCTGAAGGAAAAGTTTCGCGTCTTCTGCCACACATGGATTTTCTTCTGCGCTGAAACCATTTAGTATCAGGTTCTTCTCGCTTGCAAGAATCGCTTTTTTTGAACAATCGACGGAAACGACTTTATTTGCGCCGCCTTGAAGCGCCGTGACGGAGAAACCTCCTGTGTAACAGAAAGTGTTAAGTACGTTCTTGCCTTTAGCTAATTTCCTGACCAAATCACGATTATTACGCTGATCTAAGAAGAATCCAGTCTTCTGACCTTCTTCCCAATCGACTATGAATTTAGAGCCATTCTCCAAAACGAAATTCTCATCTTCTTCACCTTTAACGATATAACCGTCTTCCACTGCGTCTTTGCCCATTCTCTGCATAGCTTCGGAACTCTTGTTATAAACGGAAGTGATGTTGAGAGCTTCAATTGTCATCAGCGCATCAGCGATAGTTTTTACGTTGAGAGCCATGCCTTCAGTCTGGGCTTGAACAACTGCGGTTTTACCATAAATATCGATTATCAAGCCTGGAAGATTATCGCCTTCCGAATGAACGAGACGATAACAATTGGTATGTTTGTTATTTATCAATCCCATCGTATAACGAAGTTCAAAGGCTTTTTCAAGACGTTCTTTCCAAAAAGAAGAGTCGATTTTTCTATTATCGAAACTTAATAATTTAACGGCTATATTTCCTGCTTCGGCGAAACCAGTTCCTAATATTTCATCTTTATAATCGACGATTGTTACGATGTCTCCGGCTTGCAGGTCGGAAGCGGCTGTAGCTATCGCTCCGGAGAAGATCCACGGGTGATGGCGTTTCACGGCTTCGTCTTTTCCTTTTCTTAGTTTAATGACGGGATAATGAGGTGATTCCATTTCTTGTTGAGAATTTCTATGATTCTGCAAAAATAATCAATTAGTGAATGAACAGCAAATTATTATCAATAAAAAAACCTTCTCCAGCATCTGTCTCGGTGCAAGAGAAGGTTATAACAATTATTAATCAGAGTTATACAGATTTATCTTATCCGATTATTTTTTCATGATCTTAACCATTGTTCCGTTAACATCGACGAAGTAGATTCCTGAGTTAAGGTCTGAGACATCAATAGTGTTAATGCCTTCAACGATGTTTTGTTTTGAAATCATCTGACCTGCGACGGAATAGATCTTCACGACAGCGTTCTTAACGCTTTCTATAGTGATGTGATTTTCTGTCGGATTAGGATATAATACGAAAGCTACCTCGTTGTTTTCTGTGATGGAAACGGTGATTTCCGCTGATATAGGACCTGCCGGTGCCGACTCGCCGTCCTCATAAACCGCTGTAATCGTGTAACGATATATACCTGGATTCAAGTCTTCGTCGGTATATGAGAATTGTGCGGTGTTACCAATCTTAGAATCATTTCTATAGATATTATAACTCGACGGTGTCATTTCCATTGTTTCTGGAGCGTCCCATGTCAAGACGATGTCTTTGTTGTCAACAACTTCAATAGCGAGGTTGTGAGGAGGGAACAAGAAGTCGTAAGGCATATAGAACATAGCTGACGCTTTATTGCCGTTTGTCACGTCTGTGTAAATGACACATGGATTATTGTCAAGCATAGTCATTGTCATATAAGAATCTCCTGGATCGGAGTATGCTCTTTGTCCTACGAATGCCCATTCTTCGCCGTTATATCTTACGGTTGTCATTCTGTTTTCCATATTCATGTCGGCGAAAGAGACATAGAAGTTTTGCTGGTTGTCTAACGCTACGTCAATGCCTTTGATAGGCAGTGTAGAGGTTAATTCTGAACCTATTGACTCCCATGTTGAGCCGTTGTATTTATAAGTTGTCAATAAATTACTTGGATAACCGCAGTAAGCGACGTAAATATTACCGTTGTTGTCAATTGCCAGATCTTGATAGTAGTAGCAACCTTCTGAAGAGATGGCTTCGCCTCCTATTTTAACCCATACTTCGCCGACGAGTTTTGATACATATAATATGTTACCTGCGTAAGTGTCGACCCAAGAGACGTATGGTGTATTGTTATTATCTAATGCGAGTTTAGCCCAAGTGCCGCCGCTCACTTCTCCACCAAGACGTTCCCAATCGTTGTTGATGAATCTGTAAACGAAATATCTGTTGTTTTCACCGTAGTCTTTGAAACTAAGATATAAGACGTTGTCGTTACTCATCGCTAATTTCGGTACGCCACCAGCTCTGCCGAAGTTGCCCACATCAGACCACTGACCGTTTTCGAATTTCTTGACCTGAATCATGTCGTCGTAATCTGTTTGTTGATCACCCATGAGAGCGTAAACAATATAAACTATACCGTTCTGGTCAACAATGATGCTGCCGTCGTAAGCCATGATGTCGCCTATTGCGCCTAATTTCTCCCACTGACTGATTTGTGAATTGTATTTGTATACCGCAGGACAATTATATTCTTTAACAAATACGTAAGCCTCGCTATTGTGTGAGCATGATCCGAAGAGATACATATAGACACTCGATTCGGTGAATGCCTTTTGTCCTAATTGTTCCCATGCAGCCTCTAATGGTTCGTTAACAACAATAGTATATGACTGAAGTGTTTCTGTTTCACCGTCGGTGACTTTAATGACGACTTCATATTCTCCTGGGACAGTAGTCATACCATATAATGCAGCTGATTTGTTATCATATTGTTCGAATGTCAGCCATTCTGGTTTTTCTACAGCGGTAATGGTCAATTCCTTGTTGTCGGTATCGTGGACGTATATGTTATAAAGGTAATTGACGAGTGCGAAGTTGTCGGTGATAGGTGTAGAAGTGAATTTAGGTGCGGCGTTATCTTCACCGTTCAGGTATGGACTTTTATCTACGTTGTCTATTGTTCCGTCGGCATTGATTAAAAGTCCTGCTATTCTGATATAGTTATGATCGTATTCTTCAGGGATCGTATACATGAACGAATGAGAATAAGTCTCACCGGCACCCAATGTGGCAGGCATACCTTCCTCACCATTGTAACCGCCGAGTAACTTGCGACCCACATGATCGTAAGCGATTCTGTTGGCAGGAATCGGGTTAGGAAGATTTTCAAAACCTCCCATCGGGAAATAGAAACCTGAATACTGATTTGCTTGGTTGTATTGTGGTGCCGGACCTGTAACAGCGTCTTCATAAACGATGGCACCGATACGATATTCCCCTGATATCGCTTCAAGAGCGGTGACGGAAACTGTGGTGAGCAGCTCACGGGTGGTTTCGTTAAACTGGTTGTCGATACTGATGGTTGCCTTTGCAGGGATGTTCATTTCCTCCTCTACGAAATCAAACCATACATCATAATTTTTCTGTCCATAACGACGTCCGATGTTGGCTGATGGGGCTTGTTGAAGACCTGCCGCTGCAAAATACTCAGGATTCTCCATCACGTCGTTTGTGTGAATTGCTATGGCGATAACATTGTCATAAACACCATGCAATGAATCAATGTAGTAGATACCTGCCGGACAATATTGACACCAAGTACCTGTCGCTTCTTCTAAAAGCACATTCTTTTGCGCTGTCAAAATGCTGAATGACATCACTGCGCAAACAAACAATAAAAACTTTCTCATAAATAATTCTGTTGATTAATTTGGGCTGCAAAGATAATAAAAGACAAAAGACAATAGACAATATACGACAGATTTTTTTTAGGAGATCTATGTTGAGGTAAAAATTCCGTCAACATACTTGCTTTTGGTAACTACATGAAACACTATACGTAGCTGTCAATATTTACAAAAGTGATGTGCTAATACTTAAAAAAAACTATCGATAGTAAAATTGTTTACTATTTTTTGTAAATTTGCACGTTTTTAAAATATTGAAAATATGAGAAGAAAATCTTTACTCTTAGTTTTGGTAATGGTATTTATCGGTTCATTATCAACAATCAAAGCACAGGAAAAGAAAAAGTTGATCGGCGATTATTTATCGATTAGCGGCTGGATGAATATTCAGTATGATTACGAAAGACAATTGCAAAATGACGATCTTACTTTAACAGAGCTTAACTCTTTCAATGTACGTCGTGCTCGTCTCGATGTCAAAGGTAACATCAATCCATATTTAGAATTTCGTTTGCAGGGCGACTTCGCTGTCAGTCCAAAGATGGTTGACGGTTTTGTAAAAGTCAAGTTAGCTAAATATTTCAACATTCAAGCTGGTCAGTTTAAGATTCCTTTCACCTTTGAGAATCCGCAATCACCTCTTACTCTCGAAGGTATAGAATATGCACAAGTTATCAGTAAGTTATCAGGTTATAGCGATGTATGTCATGTCGCAACATATTCTGGCGGTCGTGATGTCGGTTTGATGTTATACGGCGACTTGTTCAGCTTCGAAAACAACGGAAAAGAAATTCCTATTCTTACATACAAATTAGGTGTCTTTAATGGTAACGGCATGAATAAGAAAGATGCTAACCTTGGAAAAGACATCGCAGCCAGCATCGAAGTTTGTCCTGGTGTTAAAGGTCTGAAACTCGCAGCCTCATATTACGATGGTAATTATATGCTTAATGAAAACGAAGTAGAAAAAGATAACGCAGAAAGAAATCGTCTTACTTTCGGCGGTAAGTATGAGAACGGCAAACTCACAGTCCGTTCAGAATATATTTATGGAGAGACTGGTATGGGCGACAGAAAAGCAGGCGAATATTATCTTCTCGAATCTGACGGTTTCTATGTAGCAGCAGGTTATTGGTTCAATTATACCTGTAAGAAAACTGGACTTCAACACAAGATTCGTCCGGTAGCTCGTTACGATTTCTTCAGAGAAGACATCACTGAGATAAATACAAATTCAACCTACTATATGGTTGGTGTCGATTGGTGGCCGATGCAGAACCTTCGTCTTTTAGTCAACTATACATTAAAAGATAAAGTTGCGAATGACAATTTCGGTCATCTGTTCCAGGCACAGCTTTCAGTCAAATTTTAATAAAACCGGAAAACCTGAGAAATTGAAGATCAGTAGAGACTCAATTCTCAGGTTTTAACATTTAATGAAATATTTAACTTCAAAATAGATATTAATGAAAACAAGAAAATTAAAAGCATTATTTTTGAATGAAGAATGGCTCATCGTGTTGATTGGATTGGTCATCTTAGCCTTGATAGCCATCTTTCCTGGATTTATGAATAACATCAAGATGTTAAAAGTAAGTACGCTTGACACAGCGACAGGATGGATAAATACAGCATATACTTTCGTGTTTCTTTTCATAGTGATATTAATTGCGGCTCTCGCTATGAAGAAACCTGCTAAAGGAATTTTCCTTTCGTTTTTAGTGATATTCATACTTACGATGTTGGCGCAGCTTTGTGCGAGTATTCCATTCTGTAAGGAATACGGTTTGGAAGCTGTTCTTTTTGCGGTTCTTTTCGGATTGATTATAAGTAATGTATTCGGTGTTCCTGAATGGCTCAAGCCTGCGATACAAAGTGAGTTTTATATTAAGATTGGTATTATCTGCTTAGGAGCCACTATCATTTTCGGTGAGATCATCAAATCAGGAGCATACGGACTTGCACAAGCATTATTGGTAGTTTTAGTTGTATGGTACTTTGCATTCTGGATTTCACGCAAATGGTTCGGCGTTGATGATGAGATGTCGACAATGATTGCGAGTTCTGTAAGTATATGCGGTGTTTCTGCCGCTATCGCCACTTGTGGTACTATCAGAGGCAACCAGAAAAAACTCAGCTATGTCATTTCATTAGTGATGGTCGTAGCAATACCTATGTTATATATCATGCCTTTATTATGCGACTGGATACTTCCATTCATATTCCCTAATAACGACATAGCTGCGCAGCAGGTTGCAGGAGCATGGCTCGGTGGAACAATTGACACAACAGCTGCCGTTGCAGCATCAGGAGCTATTCTCGGTGATTTAGCTGGCGACACTGCTGTTATCGTGAAGGCATCACAAAATGTATTATTAGGTGTAGCTGCTTTTGCCATCTCGTTATTCTGGTCGGTGCGTGATACCAACAGCGTCATGGAAACAAAAGGTGTCACAATCTGGCATCGTTTCCCTAAGTTCGTATTAGGAATGGTTGTAGCATCTGCAGTGTTCAGCATCTGGTTTAAAGGCGGCATTGAAATCGATGGCGCAATGGTAAAATACAAAGCAATAGCTAAGAACTTCCAGGGAATATTCTTCTCGATAGCATTCGTATGTATCGGCTTAGAAACACGCTTCAAGGAAATATTCACTAAAGAAAACACACCTTCGCTAAAGGCATTCTTAACTGCACAGACATTCAATATCATCTTCACATTTATAGTGGCGGTTGTGATATTCGGATTTATAGCGAACTGATATAATCATAAAATCTGGAATTTTTTAGTTCCGGAATACTAAACATACAGTTCCCTAAAAAGCGAGAGCCTGAGATAATACTTCCCAGGCTCTCGCTTTTCAATTTTCAGTTTTCAATTTTCAATTCGATATAGACGCACCAATTACATATTGCTTATTTTCAAAGGTGTAATGTGTCACGTCTCTACGTCAATTGTAAACTGTTAATTGTCAATTGTTAATTTGTCAGACGCACCAATTACACCGTGTTTATTTTCAAAGGTGTAATGTGTCACGTCTCTACAATAATTTTCAACTTTCAATTTATAATGATCCGTATATAGAAACAGGAGATAGCGTCATAGCGTAGAAAGCTCCGTAGCGAGGTATTCCAGTGAATTTAACCTTGCCGCTTGTCTCGTCATAACTGACTGTGCATTCGTGTAATATCTCTGTTTTAGGTTCTGTTTCTAAGTCGTCGGAGTCTGTGAGCCATACCTTTGTGAGCAGTCCTGTCGCGTTGTCGATTTCATAGCCCCATAAAGTTGTGGCGTGCATAAGACCTCCGTTAGCGTTTAATGATATTGTGAGAGACATCATTCCTCGTGACATATATTCGACTACCAAGTCGGAGAATTTCTTTAATCGGTCGATTCCGGAGAGTCCGGAGCCTCCGCCCCAGACGGTGTAGTTGTTTACGTCGATACTTATGAGGTTGTCGAATTCTATTGTTCCAGGAACGATAACGTGCACATAGTCGTGGAATGTATTAGGAAGTATCTGACTTTCCCAGATGTCTTCATAATATCCTCCGGAGTTCTCATCGAGAGGCACTGCTATAGAACCAGGAGAAGCGTATTGTTCGATGTTACGTCCGTTGAAATACCATTCAATTCCCATGGCGATGCTGCCGCCTCTTGAGTTATCCCATAACGAATGATACATATCCATCAACGCTAACTGATAAGTTCCGTTTGCTCCCGGACCAGTGACGGCATTAGCCGGCAAAGTGTTGCCTGCTGCTACGTATCGGTCTTGCCACCATTGTATGATATTGGAACATGACGCAGCCCAGCACATATTGATGTCGCCGTTGTCGCCCATGCCTACCTTATTCACATCGTACCATCCTGAATTGACGGTTACGCCTTCGGCAAAGACAATGGTAGTTCCTGTGTCGCTACCTGCCTCGGCAGTGAAACTTATTTCGTTTGAAATGACTTCGTTCTTCTTGGCGTATGCTGTATAAGTTCCTGGCGTGAAAGTCGAGAACTGATTGCCTGAGATAAGATTGTTATTCACATAAATCTCCGATTGGTCGGTCACGTTGTCGCCGTCTTGAATAACGGTGAAACTAATTATATCAATGCCGTTTGCTGTGATGGAAGTCGTTGAAGCGGAGAGTTCAATAGGTTTCTCTGGTTCGATATATTCTTCCGCAGTTATGTTAAGTTCATTAGAAACAAGTTCTCCTTTCTTGGCGTTGACATTATAACTCCCGGCTGTCGTCGTAGTGAAACTATTCCCGTCTATTTTGTTTCCATTGACGAAAATCTCGACTTCGGAAGTCACGTCAATATTATCTTGTTTTACTGTAAATGTAACTGCGTCGATACCGTCGGCTATGATATTAGTCTTAGACGCAAAAAGCTCTATCGGTTTCTCAGGCTCTTCTGGCTCTTCAACTTCTTTTGCGTAGAACGAGATTTCGTTTGATGTCACGTCGCCTCTTTTAGCGTAAGCAGAATATTCTCCCGCTGTCGTGGTGCTGAATTTATTTCCTTCTATCTTATTTCCGTTGACGTAGATGTCGATATTATTGGTAATATTTCTTTTTCCTTCTGTCACGGTAAATATGATAGCGTCGATTCCGTCGGCGACGATAGTGTCGGTTGATGCTGCTATTACGATAGGGATTTCAGGTTCTACATATTCTTTTGCGTAGAAAGAGATTTCGTTGGAGATGATGGTGTCGTTCTTCTTGGCATAAACGACGTAATCGCCTGAGGATTCTGTAGAGAAGACGTTGCTTTCTATTATGTTGTCGTTAACGAAAAACTTTACTGATGAAGTCACGTCGACGCTGTCTTGTATTGCGGTGAAATTCACTGCGTCGATTCCGTTAGCTACGATAGTGTCGGTAGATGCTGTAAGGAAAATAGGACCTTCTAATTGCGGTTCTTCTGGGTTTTCTGGATTATCTGGTTCTTCAGGATCTTCTGGATTTTCAGGTTCTGGATTTTTAGCGGTGATGGTGACTTCATTAGAGTCGTGGCTTTTGCGTCTTGCGAAGAAAGTATATGACTTGGCTTCTGATGTTGAGAATACTGCGGTTCCAAGTTCGATGTTTCCATCTTTCAAAATGATCGTACTTTCATCAGTCACGTCTTTGCCTTCGCATAAGACTTTGAAGGTGACGAAATCTTCATCATCAGCGATGATTTCTTTTTTGTCGACGCTCAATGTTATAGGTTTGTCGGTTCTGTCGCATGAAGTGATGCAAATAAAAATTGTTGCAAAGAAGTAAAGTAATTTTTTCATTTTATGAATTTTTTAGGCTAGACCCCATAAGATTGGGAGTTGACAAAGATAATCAAATAAATGAATGGATTATACATTGGGAATTAAATTTATTTATACCTTTGCATACGTTTATGAAATCAATAATCAATGTATGCAGAAAGAATATAGAACTATATTAAATTGCATAAATCAGAATTTGAACTTCGCAAATCTATTGACGCATTTGACAAGGTCAATAAAGTGTTTGATAAATAATTAAAATAAAGGAAATATGGATTGGAAAGAAAAAGCAATAAAGATATTAAGAGATAGTCTTTATCCTATTCCTGCTGAATTGAATGAATTGGATTGGAAAAGTGGTTTATCAGACAAATCTGAACGTCTTGCACAACATATCTCAGCATTTGCTAATATGAAGGGTGGTGGCATACTTGTGTATGGTGTAGATAATGATGGAACTTGTTTCACTCTGACAAAGGCTGAAGTTGATAAGACTGTGCAAACATTGGGAAACATTGCTCACAACAGTTTGGCTTACTCAATTCCTATCGAACATTCCGTAATGGAGTTTGATGGTCATTCATTACTCTTTTTCTATATTCCTGAGCAAAGCGATAAACCTGTACATTTGCGTGGTAAAGATATTTACTTCTCATATTACCGTTCTGCTGGTCAAACTGTTAAGATGTCAAGAAATCAAGTAAAAGCACTGATTGCAACTTCGCAAGGAATAACTTTTGAGGCACAGATTGCTAAAAGTGGATTGAATAAAGATGATGTTTTGAATGTCTTAGATTATAAGGCTTTGTATAGAATTCTGGATAAGAATATTCCACAATCAACAGATTCCATCATAGAACGTCTTGCTGATTATAATCTATGCAAGCAAATAGGTGATGACTGGTCAATTACAAATTTGGGAGCAATCTTATTTGCAAACAAACTTCAGGATTTCCCCAATATAGTCGGTCATGAGGTTGTTGTGCGCAAATATGTAGGAACGAACAATAGACAGCAAGAATTTGAACAGCATGAGACATGTGGTTACGCTGTTGGCTTTGAAGGTTTGGTGGATCTTGTAATGCGAAATACCAGTGTTGAACAGATTGATATAAAACGTGAAGCTGTACCAACGTATCCCATAGTCGCAATTAGAGAATTTATAGCGAATGCACTCGTTCATCAAGATTTCGGTATCACTGGTATGCCCGTAACAATAGAGGTATTTTCGAATAGACTTTCGATAACTAATGCAGGTGCTCCACTTAATGATATAAATCGCTTGATAGATCTGCCACCTCAATCAAGAAATGAGCAATTGGCCCAAATGATGTTTACATTAGGTATTTGTGAGCGTCGTGGTAGCGGCATTGACCGAGCTATTGCTGCCGTTGAAAGCATGTATCTTCCACCAGTTAAATTCACAAAAAGTGAACAACATACAAGAGTTTTCTTATTCCCACAGAAAAGTCTTAAGGATATGACAAAGCAGGAAAAAATCTCAGCATGTTATCAACATGCATGTCTTATGTATGAGGATGGGGAAAGAATAAACAATCAATCTGTTAGAGAGAGATTTGAATTATCAAAGAATGATTCTTCTATAGCATCACGTATTATATCAGACACGTTGGAAGCTGGATTGATTAAGTCTGCTGATATAGAAACCGCTTCTAAAAAGTATATGACTTATATACCGTATTATGGGTAGTTTTATTTGCATAAGAAATCATTAGATGATATAATTGATTATTAATCAATGTGTTTTTTTTTGCAGAGTAAATCCAAGGAAATAATTTAGCATTGGAATAGCAACACTAATTAAAGAGCATGAATAGACAACTTGTCACTTAACTTAATCACTTGTCGTGCCAAAGTGACCAAGTTAAGTGATAAAGTTATTTATATGTCGCACGTTAGTTGACGAACTTTACAGGAATCCCTTGTAAGATTATGGTTAAAACTTGACTAATGAAATAGCAGAGGATACGATAATATCGTGCTAAAAGGAATTTGGTTATAGGAATTGTAAATATATTTGAAATCCAAATATTATATTCTAAATTATTTTCATATTTTTGCAACATAGAATTAACAAACAAATTAAATCATACAGTTATGGCATTCAACTTAAGAAACAGAAGCTTTTTGAAGTTATTAGACTTCACACCAAAGGAAATCCAATACTTTTTAGATTTGGCTCGTGACCTCAAACGCGCTAAATATGCAGGTACAGAACAACAAAGATTAAAAGGCAAGAATATCGCCTTGATATTTGAAAAGACTTCAACACGTACACGCTGCGCTTTCGAAGTAGCTGCATACGACCAAGGTGCTCACGCAACATATTTAGGACCTTCAGGCTCACAAATCGGTGTTAAAGAATCAATGAAAGATACAGCTCGCGTCCTCGGTCGCATGTATGACGGTATCGAATATCGTGGATTCGACCAAGCAACAGTCGAAGAACTGGCTAAATACGCTGGCGTACCAGTATGGAACGGTTTGACAAACGAATTCCACCCAACACAAATCCTCGCTGACTTCTTGACAATGTCGGAACACACAGACAAACCTTTGAACAAAGTTACTTTCGCTTACGTTGGTGACGCTCGTTTCAACATGGGTAACTCTTTGATGGTCGGTGGCGCAAAAATGGGTATGGACGTGAGAATCGTAGCTCCAAAAGAATTACAACCAGACGCAGAACTCGTTTCAACATGTAAAGAAATAGCTAAAGAAACAGGCGCAACAGTGACAGTTACTGACAACGTTGAAGAAGGCGTTAAAGGCTGCGACTTCATCTATACAGACGTTTGGGTATCAATGGGCGAACCAGCTGAAGTATGGGCTCAACGTATCAGCATGTTGAAACCTTACCAGGTTAACGCTGAAATGATGAAGATGACTGGCAATCCAAAATGTAAGTTCATGCACTGCTTGCCAGCTTACCACAACTTGGAAACACAAGTCGGTCGCGACGTTCACAAACAATTCGGTCTCGATGGCATCGAAGTCACTGAAGAAGTTTTCGAATCAGAAAATTCTATCGTTTTCGACGAAGCTGAAAACAGAATGCACACCATCAAGGCTGTTATGGTAGCAACATTAGGCGATTGATGATATACAGAATATAGTATAAATATATTCCTCATAAAAAAGAAAGCTGCCCCGATTCGAGGCAGCTTTCTCTTTTATAAGATGACAAATAATTATCCTACGTGGATGTTGTCGTTAACGACTTTCATGATTTTTTCAGTGTCGTTGCCGAGTTCTGCGCGGAGATTAGCGTCGTTGAAGTTCTTGAGATATTTAATCATATAATCGACGATATTGTCTGAGAACACGCCTTTTGAAGTATATATCTCGCGGTCTTTTTCGAGTTCTTCTGCTGCTCTGTAGCATGAGTCTGGAAGTTGTTCGAGAGCGTCTTGAACTGATTTGTTCTTGTCGTCGTGGATGTTGACGCCGAGACCGACGTATGTTCTTTCAGCTACTTCAAGAGCTTCTGGTGATTCTAATCCGTAGCGTGCTGCTGCGCATAATGCTGCCATGAGGAGATATACATCTGCACTTGCGTCTGAGGCGCGCCATTCGAATGTCTGTTTATCGCTGAAATCTTTTGTTGAAGGTGTTTCGAGTGGGTTGCAGTTAGCGAGCATATCTTTGCCGTTGTTGATCCATCCGAGAGGAACTCTGACCAACGCGCTTCTGTTTGAGAATGACCAGCACAATGAAGTAGGAGCTTCTTGATGAGGAACGAGACGTAAGAATGCCAATGGGTTAGGATTACCGAATGCTGGAAGTGAAGTACCTGCCATCATATAACCTGCGATAGCTTTCTTGCATACATCTGTCAATTCACCATTTTCAATCATGACTGATTTTCCGTCTTTGGTGAACTTGCAGTGTACGTGCATACCTGAACCTGCCTTACCGACAGTGATCTTAGGAGCGAATGTCAAAGTTACTCCGTATTCGTAAGCGAGTTGACGCATGATCCATTTAGCGATAACTAATTGGTCGGCTGCGTCTTCAATATTTGTTGGTAAGAATTCGATTTCGTTTTGTTCGTAAATCTTTCCGTCTAATGTGAAGTTACCTACTTCTGAGTGTCCGTATTTTATCATGCCGCCTGCTTGAGCGATGAGACGCATTGCTTCAACGCGGTAGTCGGTGAATTTATTGAAAGGACGGCTTTCGTGATAACCTTTTTGATCTGGAACAGGATATATTTCTTCGTCGTCGGCGATGATATAATATTCGAGTTCGCCCATTGTTTCCATCTGCAATCCTGTTGATTCTTGGAATGCTCTGTGAGCTTTGCGGAGGATATATTCTGGTGAGCTTTCGAATGGGTTGCCTTCACGATCGTAGAATGAGCAGAGAATGTCCACTGTTGGGATTTCTGAGAATGGATTACGGAATGCTGTTCTGAATTTTGGTACGACATAAAGGTCGCTCTTGCCAGCTTCGATGAATGGGAAGAGACTTGAACCATCGACGCGTTCACCTGCTGAAAGGATATTCTCTAAGTGATCAACACTTTGGATGACGAAGTTTAAAGTCTTTAATTTACCATCCCAGCCACAATAGTGGAAGTTGATGAATTCAACACCGTTATCTTCGCAATAGCGAATGATGTCTTGTTTTGTAAATTCACGAGCTGGTTTTTGTAAATATTGAACCAGCGAATTAGGATTCATTTGAATGTTTGTGTTCATATCTTTTCTTTATAAATTTTAAATGATGATTCTTTTTTTATGCTTACAAACTTAGGTAAAATAATTGGATAAAAAACAAAAACAGACATTTATTTTTTCAAGACGTTAAAGTATGTCTTAAGAAGACTTTGTGCGGCGATATAAGCACTTGTTCTTTTTTCTTTTACGTCACTTTCGATGAGCGTTATCATATCCTTAATCAACGCATTCTGGTAGAAGTCGTCTCTCAGTGATTGCTCTATGCTGTCATACATTGTCTGCACATCTTGTTTAGCTCTTTTTTTTGCGAGATATCCCGACTTGCGGATGTTGTCGATATGTTCTGTCACCATTTTCCAGACTTCTGGCACGTTATGATGTGTTAACGCTGAGCAAGTCATCACATTTACTGGCTGACCTGATTCTGCGATAGGGAAGAGGTGAATTGCATTTTTTACTTCAGCCATGGCTCTGTTGGCTCTTTGTATGTTGTCGCCATCGGCTTTGTTGACGACAATACCGTCTGCCATTTCCATGATACCGCGTTTGATGCCTTGGAGTTCATCACCGGCTCCACCTATTAGTATCAGCAAGAAGAAATCGACCATTGAGTAAACAGCTATTTCAGATTGACCTACGCCGACTGTTTCTACGAATATGGTGTCGAATCCTGCTGCTTCACATAATATTATTGCCTCACGAGTTTTGCGAGCCACGCCGCCAAGAGTTCCCGCCGAAGCTGATGGACGGATATATACATTATGTTGTTGTGAGAGTTCTTCCATGCGGGTCTTGTCGCCGAGGATACTGCCCTTGGAACGCTGACTGCTCGGGTCGATGGCGAGGACTGCGAGACGATGTCCTTTGCGACTTAGTTCCATTCCTAAGGCTTCAATGAAAGTGCTTTTTCCTGCGCCAGGAACACCGGTGATACCAAGACGTATCGCGTTGCCGGAATAGGGTAGACAAGCGGCTATGATGTCCTGAGCCATTTTCTGATGCTCTGTAAGCGCACTCTCGACTAAAGTAATGGCCTTACTTAAGACAACGATGTCGCCTTTGAGAATGCCGTCAACATAATATTCAAGAGGCATCAGCTTTTGACGTTTCGCCATCATGCGTTCTAAAGCCTTGGGATTTACTTGTATAGGTTGTTCTGAAGGTGCGCTCACTTGTAACGCCGATTCCCATTCGTGCTTCTGGTTTTCAAAATGATCATGCAATTCCATGAGAAAATTATTTATTGTGATACTCTTACTGATTCAACCATAGAGCGGGGAACCGTGATAGGTAGCGATTGTCCTACAGCTTCAATCTCTATAACTATTATGATATGATGTTTGCCTTTGGTTTCTACATAGCGGCCGATGAGATCTCTCATCTGTCCGGATTTTATCCTTACTAACTCACCCTCTTTAAAATCGTCGTAGTTGAAGTCTTGAAGTTCTGTGTCGTTAAGATATTCTTTTATAGCTATGATTTGATTTTCGGGGACGGCGACAGGTTTCTTCTCTATTGTGATGAAACGTACCACACCAGGGATGTTTAGGATGTCATAATATTTGTTGTGATCTCTTATATCGTGGCGTACAAAAACATACGACCGGAACAACGGCTCTACAACTTTCTTTTTGCGGTCGCTCCATTGTTTCAGACGTGTTATTAAAGGCAGAAATGATTCGACACCTATGTCGCCGAGTTGCTTGAAGACCATCTTCTCACTTCTCGATCTCACATAGATAGCGAACCATTCCTTGTTATCCTTTATATCTGACATATTCTTATCTTGGAAATATTATTTCCTATGTTTGTTTTTCTTTCTGTTTGGATCGTGTTCTTCGTCATAGTAGCCATGACCATAACCATATCCTCTTCCATAACCATAACCGTATCCATAACCGTAACCGCCATATCCATAGCTGTAACGATAACCATAGATGCCTTGATAGTTGATGCCGTTGACAACCAAGCTTACGCTGAGTCCGCGCTGTTCAAGGTCGTTTATAACGTTTTCGAAGGCTTTCTTGTTAGAAACAGCCTGACGAATCACATAGATGGATGTGTCGACATGTTTCATTAACAATAATGCGTCGGTTACCCATAAGAGTGGAGGTGTGTCAACGATGATATAGTCATATCTTTCCTTCAATTCACTGAAGAGCTGGGTGCAGCGGTCTGAAGCTATCAATTCGGCTGGATTCGGAGGTACAGGTCCTGCGGTGAGAACGTCGAGTGTCGGTAATTTACCTGACGGCTGGATTATCTCGTCAACCGAAGCTTTTCCTGCTAAGTATGTACTTACACCAACTTTGTTAGAGATTCCGAATTCCTGATAAAGACGTGGTTTACGAAGGTCCATACCGACTAACAAAGTTTTCTTTCCATACATGGCATATATCGACGCCATATTGATAGAGATGTATGTCTTACCTATACCGGGGGAGTCGGCGATGACAGAGAATATACATTTGTCTTTGCCTTGGACTATGTATTCGATATTGGTTCTGATAGATCTGAACGCTTCTGAGACCGGCGACTTCGGTGAGTCTATTACCAAGGTGGAACTTGAGTTTACGTCTCTTGGACTTGTATATGGGATTTGTCCTATTATAGGCAGTTTCGTGATTTTCTCGATATCACTTCTTTCGAGAATCTTGGTGTTAAATATTTCTTTCAGGAAGATGAATGCAGCGGGGATGCCGCAACCTAATACCAAGCAAACCAAATAAACCATCATGCTTCTCGGAGCCACTTTTCTTGCTCGTGATACGCGGGCTTCGTCAATGACACTATTGTCAGGACTATTACTTGCCATCACGATTTGTGCTTCTGCACGTTTCTGCATCAAGAACTTATAGAGTTCGTCATTCAAAGCGAACTTACGTTCATAACCTAAGTAGGCACGTTGTGTGGTCGGAAGTTGTTTGATTTGTTCCTCGTATGCTGCAATTTGATTTGATAACTCCTCAATTGTAACATTGGTGTTGTTGATCATGTTGGTGATATTTTCCAACAATTGTTTCTTCGTCTGTATTATCTGTTCATCTATTGTCTGGATGAAAGGGTTCTTTTCTGTTGACGTAGCTAACTGTTCTGCTTTCTTTGATGATAAGGCGACTAATTCAAGAACGAGTTTGTTGAGCATCTGATCTTGAATACCCATTGCGCTCGGCACTATAAGTTTGTTCAAGTCGTCGATGTTCTTGTTGATATAATCTTGAAGATTCTGGTAATATTTGATACTTAATTCCAATTCTGATTTGCGTCTCTCGATGTCTTTAAGTCTGTTGAACATCTCGCTCGACTGTGCGCCTAAGTCCATGAAGTCGTTGCCTTCCTGGAAGACTTGAAGGTCAGTCTCCGCCTTGTGCAAAGAGTCCTGAATGCCTATCAATTGTTCGTCGATGAATATTACTGTGTTCTCAGAAACCAAGTTCTTTTGTTCCAAGTTTCTTTGCATATATTCTTCTAACAGCTGATTGAGGTAGTCGGTGATCTTTTCGGGGTTGTTTCCTTGTATGGTGAGGTTTAAGATTGATGACTCTTTTGTGCTTTGCGCGATCGACAATCCGCTCATCTCGGCTATAAGAGCCAATCTGCTTTTGATTGTGAAACTATATTTTGGGGTGTAATCTTCTTCTGGATCAGGATTGTAGTTGCTGTTAAGTATGATTCTGAATTTGTTGAATCCGTTGTTGACCCATTCTCCGAATCTGTATTCTCCGACATATTCCGGCAATTCGATCGGGGTGATGTTATTGTCGGTCTTATAGTCATATACCGTTCTTCTACCTTCTTTGGATTTCAGACGGTAGTGTTCATTGTCGATAAATTCTATCTGATAGTTGTTACCTACAACTTGCAATGTGTCGTAATCCAACTCGACGTTGAAAGGCGTCGCCTTGTATAATTCTCTGGAAGCAACACGTCCCGTCACATAATAAGAGACATTGAAAAAATCTAATTCCTTAATGGTTCTTTCCCTTAATGAAAAAGATTGAAGTATGCCTATTTCGTTGTCGATATTAATGTTGCTCTTGAATGTGAGGCCTGTCATCATTGATGTAGGGTCGATGCCCATCTTATCCTCTTTCACGAAGACTGATGCCGATGTCTGGTAAACACTTGGCGTATAACGATTATATATATATCCGAGTGCGAAAGCTACAATGATACCTATCAAGAAAAGATACCAGTAACTGAAAATCTTGATGGCGATAACTTTAAGGTCTAAAGTTTCTTCTTCTTGATACTGAGGTCTGTTTTGCAATTCTGTGTTGTTCATATAATTCCTTTTACAATGTTATCAATTGAGGTAAACTGCAACAAAAGTGAAGCAGGTCACTAATAATGAAATCGCTGAGATAATAGTTCCGTATGGCACGCTCGTAAAGCCGAATTGTTTGGTCTTTAATGGCTCTACATATATGATGTCATTAGGTTTCAGATAATAATCAGGTGATGAGAGTATGTCCGCATCATTAAGGTTGACACGTGTGATTTGTGATCCTTTCGGGGTCTGGTGAATGATTTTGACTTGAGCTTTATTTGCGAAGTCAGTAGCGTTGCCGGCTAAGGCTATAGCTTGGAAGATATTGATGTCCGACTGGTAGATCTGATATTGTCCCGGTCGTGCAACCTCGCCTAATATTGTCAGATTGAAAACACCTAATTTGACATAAACGACAGTCTCTTTCAGGTATTCGTTCATGATTTTCTGAACTTTGGACTGGATCTCGTCGACGGTAGAGTCTTTCACGAACACCTTGCCGACGAAAGGAAGTTCTATGTTGCCATCAGCACCTACGTTATATCCGTTAAGATATATTGCTGGATTACCGCTGCTATACTGTGTCGATGATGTAGCCATGGCACCGCTTTGATTCATCGAATTGAAATACTTTGAAAACGTTTCGTCTAAACTCGCTATCTTGATAAACAGGTTGTCGCCTGGTTGAATCTTGTAGTTGAAGTTACGTTCGTTTTCGTATTCTATTGACATGAAAGCACTGTCACTCAGCATTGTTTCATTTTGTAGATACAGGATTTTCTTCTGAGATACGCACGATGTTAACATCGCTACGGCCATTGTCATTGTGGCGCATAATATCAAAACTATTCTTTTCATAACGTTAAATTTCTTTATTTTTATTTAGAATTGATGTACTTTAAAGATATACTTTTTATTCCCTGAAGTGGGTCTTTGCTGTATTTGTTTTCTATTGTGAATTTATAGATGTCCTTTTCTTCTATTGACATTTCATTTATGACAGGAAGAAGGAATGTGTAATATCCGTTTTTCTTTTCAGAATTCCAATAACCTTCATTGTTCTTTAGTTTGTACCTGTAATCTCTTGAACGGTAAATTCCGTCAGAATTACTCACTGTCAGGTTGAATAAGAACGACCCGTCTTTCTGGTGCATTTCGTATGTGCTTGGATATTGGTCTGAAACAACAACCTCTATGATTACATCAAACTTAGCCGGAACTTTCTTTACTTCAATCTGTCCCTCGAGAAATTCGAAACGGGACCATTCCTCGTCTTGAAATTCTTTTGTGATGATAATGTTGTCTTTCTGTACCTTGGTGCAAGACGCAAACAAAAAAATGGTTATAAATAGTGTGTTTACTAGATAGCGCATATATAGAATATTTCAATGTGCGAAGTTAATACTTTTTTCGTTATCAAACCATAAATAAATGAAGTATTTTTCATAATTTTGTTACGTCAAAGTTCAGTGTCGGTTTATGATAAATAACAGGGTCAATTATTCATCGAGAAAATATGTCATCATTGCGATTTTTTGTGTCGCGGTTTTGATTCTGCTTGTTAAGTTGTTTATGTTGCAGATTGTGGATAAGTCTTATAAGCGTTCTTCTGAAAACAATACCCTTCGCTATATAACACAATATCCTGCGCGTGGAAAAATATACGACAGAAATGGCAATCTCCTCGTCTATAATGAGGCTATCTATGATCTGATGGTCATCCCTCGGCAGGTCAAGAATCTTGATACTTTGAAGTTATGTTCTTCGATAAATATTTCCCGTGAGGCTTTCGAAGAGAAAATGTTAAAGGCTCGACGCTATTCTTCTTTCAGCCCTTCTGTCTTCATGTCGCAGATAACCAAGGAGGAATATGGTAAAATAGCTGAGAACCTGCATCATTTCCCAGGATTCTATTTCCAGACACGTTCGGTAAGAAGTTATTCATATCCTATAGCATCTCACGCTTTGGGCAATATCGGAGAGGTCAGTATGAAAGATTTGGAGCGTGACTCATACTATAAGGGCGGCGACTATATCGGAAAGTCGGGGATAGAGTCGTTTTACGAAAAAGAGCTTCGTGGTGACAAAGGCGTGAAAATTATTGTCGTCGATGTTCATAACCGTGAGAAAGAACGTTTTATGGATGGCCGTTTCGATACACTTCCTGTCGCAGGTAAAGATATTTGTCTCGGCCTCGACGCTGAACTTCAGGCTTACGGCGAGTCTCTCATGAAAAACAAAACGGGTTCTATCGTTGCCATCGAGCCTTCAACAGGTCAGATACTCGCTCTTGTGACGAGTCCTTCATACAACCCTAACGAATTGGTGGGAAGGGTGAGAGGTGAGAATTATTCTAAACTTCTTAACGATTCACTTAAGCCTCTCGTCAACCGAGCCACAAGCGGAATCTATCCTCCTGGTTCTACATTCAAAATGATCAACGGATTAATAGTCTTGCAAAGCGGAGTCGTTACAAAAAAATCGACTTATCCTTGTGATGGACCTGAAACACAGCCTATAAGATGTACGCACCATCATGATTCACCGGTGTCTCTATATGATGCGATAGAGAATTCTTGCAATCCTTATTTCTGGGAAACATTCAAGGAGATGTTCGCTTCACCTCGTTTCAAATCTACAAAAGAGGCATATAACTATTGGTATGATTTAGTGACGAGTTTCGGTTTAGGCTCTACCTTCAAAACTGATATACCTGCTGAAGTTTCAGGAAATATCCCATCCGTTTCTTTCTATGATAGGATGTATAGAGGTGTCTGGAACTCTTTGACCATTAGGTCGCTGAGCATTGGACAGGGAGAGATATTGGTTACGCCTCTCCAACTCGCTAATATGGCGGCGGCTATCGGTAACGAGGGTTACTATTATCCTCCGCATCTCATAAGATCCTTCTGTGACGGAACTCCCATCGACTCTGTTATGACAACAAAAAAAGTGATAGACATAAAGAACAGGCATTTCAAAGATGTGAAGATAGGAATGTGCCGAGTGTTCGAGGGCGAAAGCGGTACGGCTCGTTTCTCTAAAATAGACAGCATCCAAGTGGCAGGAAAAACAGGTACTGCTGAGAATCCGCATGGCGACGACCATTCCATATTCATGGGATTCGCTCCCGTCGATAATCCTAAGATAGCTGTCGCTGTCGTAGTCGAAAACGCAGGATTCGGTTCACAATGGGCGGCGCCGATAGCAAGTCTTATGATTGAGAAATATCTGAGAGGTTACATTAAGAATCCTGATAAGGAAAAACGATTTATTGAGAATTGAAAATTTGGTTTGAAGTTTAATGCTTAAGGTTATTTGGATAAACTATACAACTTAAAAACATTCAACTTTAAAACTGCTTTAAACTTTAAACCTTAAACTTTAAACTAATAATGACAACACGAAATAATATAATTGGAAAAATTGACTGGCTTCTGCTGCTGATTTATCTCGCTTTGGTAATAATAGGAGTGTTGACGGTCTATGCCGCCGATTTCAACGAGAATCATCCGGATCTCTTCGATATGTCGCAATGTTATGGAAAACAGGCTTTGTTCCTCGGCGTAAGTCTTGTCGTCGGCATCATAATTATGCTCATCGATGCGAAGTTCTTCAACGCTTTTGCATATATAATTTACGGATTGTCAATAATACTTTTGATATATGTTCTTATAGGCGGGACGACAATCTCCGGTTCTAAGTCGTGGATTCAGTTCGGAGGATTTTCCTTACAGCCTTCAGAGTTCGCTAAGTTCGGGACGGCGTTGGCGGTAGCGCATTATCTCGGAGACATCAATACCGACTTCTCGAAATTAAAGACACAAATGATTGCGTGTGGAATGGTACTTCTACCTATGTTGTTGATACTTTGTCAACCCGACGCAGGATCCGCTTTAGTATTTATGGTCTTTATCCTCGTCTTTTACCGCGAAGGTATGTCGGGAAAGATTCTCCTCGCAGGATTGGCAGCCGTAGCTTTATTCCTCTTTACTCTTTATTTCTCGAAATGGTATGTGTTGATTGGTCTGGCGGTGTTGTTAGCTGTAGCGATGTTCTTCATCGAAAGAAATAAAAAGAATATACTGAGACTATTAGCGGTATTTTTCGTGTCTGCCGCTATGGTATTTTCCGTCGACTTCTTTTTTTATAACGTTCTGAAACAACATCAAAGGACGCGTATCAATATCATATTGGGAGTTGAGAAAGATATTTATGGCGTGGGATATAATCTCCATCAGTCGAAGATAGCCATCGGTTCGGGAGGCTTTACGGGAAAAGGTTATATGCATGGAACCATGACAAAATATGATTTCGTCCCTGAACAACATACCGACTTTATCTTCTGTACGATAGGAGAGGAGTTCGGCTTCCTCGGATCATTGGTGCTATTGTCACTCTATCTCGCCTTGATAATCATAATAGTACTCCGTGCCGAACGACAGCGTTCAGCTTTCAGTAGAATATACGGTTATTCGATAGCCTCTATAATTTTCTTCCATCTTTTCGTAAATATCGGAATGACAATAGGGTTGATGCCTGTCATCGGAATACCGCTGCCGTTCCTGAGTTACGGAGGGTCGAGCCTGCTTATGTTCAGCATGATGTTCTTCGTTTTCCTTAAACAAGACGCAAACCGAATGAATATACTGTAGGTAACATATATAAAAAAATCTCCCCGTAATGAGGAGACTTCTATATGTTCATTTTCTGTCACGAAATCAATCGTCGTATGAGATCAGTTTTCCTTTGTTGTTGAATTCTATCTCTAAATTATCGTTGAGTTCAATCTTGATACGGTTAAATTCTCTTTCCACATCGGTGATACACATATTCTTGTGATTAGCCTCTACAAAGTCTGTTATTTCTTTCAAAATGAATCCCGTCGGAATACATTTTTGTTTACTGCTGACATCTGTCCATTCGCCTTTGGCGTTAAATTCTATCTCAGTGCCGTCTTCAAAACGAATCTTATAATCTACGTCGGCAAATTCTCTGTCGCTGAAGATATATTGGACTTTGTAATCATTGAAATAAGTCTTTACGAATTCTTGTGCTGTTGCAGGAAGTTGTTCAAATTGTGTCATACCATTTTGTGCGAAAGCTGAAACGCATAAAAATAAAATGGTCGCTAAAGTTAAGATTTGTTTTTTCATAGTGCTTTAATTGAATTAATGATAGTTTATTAATAATTTTCTGTATAACGTATGTTTTCTGTAATTGTTGCATGGTTTTATCTGATCCATGAAATTTTTTTTCCTCTATCTTCCCAATATCGACCTGTCGCCTCAACATCATCACTGAATCCGAGAAGAAAACCTCCACCTCCCGCACCACATAATTTAATCTGAAAATGATCTTCATTAATATCTTTTAAGAAATATTCCTTATAGTTGTCGGGAATTGTATGCGACAATAGCTCCAATTGTAAGGTTGAGAGACGCAATAAATTTGCAAAGATTTCGTCATCTTTCTTTTCAACCAAACAATCAATACATTCGCTCACAAGAGGAACATATTCATTGTTAAATTTATCAAGATATTTCTCGTCTCGTCTTCTTTCCTTGAAATGTTCCACTAAAGGTCCCGTCGGACTTTTTATATTGGTGTCAAGCAGAAATATGTGAATGTCGTCGGAAATGAAATCATTATCTAAGATTGTGAAAGATGACTGTTGTCCGTTGTCTGTTGTCTGTTGACTTAAAACAAAAGGTTTCCCGAAATAACATTGTAAAGGGTCTATCCCGGAGCTGCTGCCATGAAAATAATTCTCCATTGATGCCAAGAACGACTTCAGTTTTAAAGTGTCGTCTATCTCAATAAGTTTGAATCTGTCGTATACGGCGGCGACTAATGCTCCCGAACTTCCAACGCCATATCCAAGAGGAATGTTGGAATCGAAATATAACCCCGCATTTAATTCCATCTCGAATCTTCTTAAATCCAAGATCCTGAACTTGTCGTCCTTACGAAGATAATTGAAGAATTCAAATAGTTTCTTGTTTAAATCGAAGCCTCTGTCGGAAGGACGGTTAATAACGGAGCTCCATTCGCCAAAGACGGAATCGTATGGTATCAGCAAAGCCTCCGAACCAAATATCATCGAATACTCGCCGAATAAGATTACCTTGCCGTGATATTTTTTATTCATAGTTTAAGGTTTAGAGTAGTGTAAAGGGTTAAAGTTAGTTTATATAATTGTTAATTGTTAACTGTTAATTGTTACTTGAAACAATGTCGTCGATATATTTATTATCAAAGCAATAATTTTTCAGAGTTTCTTCTATGAACGTATGAATTTCCTTGCTGCACGAATCTGGATATAGAAGATGTACGTTAGGTCCGGCGTCTAAGGTATAGCAAACTGGAAGTCCCGTATCTTTTCTGAAATTCAGAATCTCGTCTATGATTCTTATTGTGTTAGGTTCTTTTAAGGTATAAGAAGGTGTCGATGTCGACATCAAGTCGTGAAGCTGGTTGGCTTCAGATTCCGTTATTCTTATGAAGCCTTCCAAGTCGCCTTGTTTTAGAATTGTCAGCAGATCTTCTGTGTTTTTTCTTGCTGTGGCATAACGGTTTTTCGCCATCGGATGATTGTCCATCAAGGAATGACCGGCACGACTTGAGACGCTTTTTTCTTTTGAGCTTACGATAAGAATGCTGTCGTGATACGTTTTGAAAACTGGATTTATCATCTCGCCGATAGGAATAGCATATTCATCGGAACTATCCGGAAGTGAAGGCGTCTTCCCCCATAGCGTCATGGTCGGATAAACAGAACGAGCCGCACTACCAGATGCTAACCTCGATAGATATGAAGCCTCCCGTAAGTCAATCTTCGCATCTTTGTATTTGATTTCCAAAAGACACATTATCAATGCGCTCATCGATGACGCACTTGATGCAATTCCGGAAGAATGAGGAAACGAATTATAACTTTCAATTTTAAGGTCAAGATTATTTAAGAAACTGAAATAACGTCTGTTTTCATTCAGATATTTTTCAATCTTAGCCTTAAAGGCGGGATTCTCTTTACCTTCAAAATAAAACTCTAAAGACATTGATTCATTTTCACTGTACGTAATCTTCGTTTCTGTAAAACAGTTACTTAAAGTAAAACTTATGGATGGATTGTTCGGTAACTGTGTTCCGTGTTTCCCCCAATATTTTACTATCGCGATATTTGATGGACTACGTTTTATTATCTGATTGTTCATTTTTAGTTTAAAGTTTAGGGTTTAAAGTTTAAAGCTGTTTTTAGTTGATATTCTCAAGTTTAAAAGTTTATCGAAATTCAACCTTAAACCTTAAGCATTAAACCTTAAACCAATTCGTTCAATATATTATAAAACAATATCTTTATATCTGATTACAACATTAAGACTTTTGTTTTCGAAATATTTTCTTACTTTATCAATATCCCATTCTGTCGCTGCCAAGAAGAAGTCGCCGCCCCATGCTCCCAACGATTTCATCTCACCTTCAAAGTCGGAATAATATTTTTTTATACGTTTCTGATCTAAACATCTCTCCATTATCTCTTCGTGAACTTTGATGAAATAGCAGAAGTCTCTCAAGGTCTTAAGATCTGGCATGATCTCGCTTATCTCGCTAATTGATTTTATCTCGTTTTCAAAGTTGTTTTCTTTGTTTAAAAACGCTTTCACCTCATTGGCTGAGTTCTGCTTGTGTCCTTGATAAACGAAATAAAGATTGTCTTTAAATTCCGGATTGAAGTCGGCTGGACGGATTTGTCGGCTGTCTGTTGACTGTTGACTGTTGACCTTATAAAAAATTGGTTGTTCGGCTTTTGCGCAGGCGATGTCGTATCCAGATCCTTTGAAAGTGGAGTCGAGTAGGAGATAAGGGTCAATGTTCGCCCATTCTGAGATGTTGTTGATTAATGTGGAGCTGCTGCCGAGTCCCCATTGCGGGTCGAAATCTAAGAGTGTAGAGAATTTGTAGTCGTGAGTGTCGTTGAAGACATCATCGTTCAGCGACCTTACTTTTGATAAGATATTGGAAAGTCGCTCGGCTTTTTCTTTATCGTCAGTTTCTATTACGCTGAAATCTGTCTTGTCTAAAACTACCGAGAACCATGGCTGTGGGTTGTGACCTGTATCTGTTGTCTGTTGACCGTTGTCTGTTGACTTTTTATATGCGTTCCAATAAATACGATTTTCGTCTTTGTCTGATGTCACTACATCAAGACTCTGACCCAACTTCAAAGGAAGAGCCAAGGCGGTTGCGCCTTTCAAGACGAGATATTCTCCCGTCAATAGAAATTTTCCGTTAGATCTGAATTGTTGATTCATATTTTCATAGACTTCTATTTAGATATGCAGAATAATCTTCCGGTGTCGACTTGTATTCTGTTCCGAAAAGCTGTGAGTTTATCAGGAAATCAGCGGAAGCGTGGTTGCAGGCTGTCGGTACATCGTAAAGTACGCTTAATCTCAGCAATGCTTTCACGTCCACGTCGTGAGGCTGGCTTGTCATCGGATCCCAGAAGAAGATGAGATAATCTATCTTACCTTCTGAGATAAGAGCTCCTAATTGTTGGTCGCCGCCCAAAGGACCGGATTTCAATCTGTTAATATTAGGTAGTACTGAAGACAAAATCTTACCTGTAGTACCAGTAGCGTAAAATTCGTTGCCGATAAGTTTCTCGGCGTGTTCCGTGACCCAGCGCAGAAGGTCGTCTTTTTTGGCATCGTGCGCAACGAGAGCGATGGTTTTCATAGAATGATAAAGTTTTATTTTATAGCAAAGATACGGATATTTTCTGTTGATATGGAAAATTTTTTAGACACTGACGATGACTTTACTTTTAAAAGTTGTACTTTAATAAAGCGCAAGTTTTAAGTTTAGAATTGAACATTTTTAATATGCTTTTTATTGACAATAAAAAAACTCCTCCGCTGATTAGTTTCAACGAAGGAGTTTGGTGTTGATGCTATTAAAAGACAAACACTTTCTCAAATATGCTCATTTCTCGTTTAGCGATACCTAATCTGTTTGCTATAGATTTCCAGTCTTTTACAGCTTCAACTACATCATCAATAATTTTTTTAGCGACATCAGTGGTAAGCATGTATTCTTCACAAGAATCTAACAGTATAGATAAGTCAGCCTTATTTGTATTGCTATTAATAAGCAGGCTTTGATGGTCATTAAGTGTTGGATTCATATCGTAAGCTGGCGAAAGCTTCCATCCTTTTGCTGTAAGTAGAAATCCATGGTTGCGGAAATGGTCATCACTATTTCCTACACAAATATTAAATGCCACCCTGCGGAATAACTCACGTAAATTTGCATCAACATCAGTACATCCGCTCAGAATAAAATCCACTATATCTAAATAACCGTTACCCGTCGTAGCATTGTCACCATCATTCAAACCAAGCAATGTCATTGCTGAGGCAAAATGAATTCGTCTACCATTCTCTGTTCTATCAAAACGACGAGAAAGCAGCGTATGATACTTTTCGTTGGTTGAAATAACTCTCGTATCCGCTGCATTTATTCCTGCGTTCTTAGCAAGAAGATGGCAAAAATGTTCCCACAGACATACATCGTAATCATCTTTCAATGATGGAAACTTTGCAACATATATACATTTGTTATCGTCCATTACATTCGCCTTTGGTCTTGCGCCTCCAAGAGAGGAACCTGGCTGTACAAGTTGCGTTATCCATCGTTTTTCGGGGAGTGTATTCGCATCTTCGTTTCTCTCTATTTCTTTACTTGCAGTAATAAGTTCACGCAATTCGGTCAGAGGCGGTATTCGTAGAGAAGTGTCCGCATTTATAAAATTTCCATTTAATGTTTCCCTAAATCGGAAAGCACCCATGCGAGAGAAATCATCAATGCCGATTAAAAAATCGAACGATGAGAGACGATGGACAGAGCGATTTTCTTCTTGCGCAAATATCTGCTCACGACGAAGCAAAAGTGTTCGTCCCCATCTATCTGGTAAGGCATCAGCGAAACAACCGAAAATATCCTTTCCAGGTTGAGTGTATTGTGTCCCTACATAATTATTAAGGTCGTCACTAAGTCTGATGGAATTATATTTTTTTACCCAGTTTTCTGCAAATTTAAAGCTATAGCAATCTGAGCCACGAAGCGATTCATAACCGAGTTCTCCTATCAATTCAACCTCATTTAGCCAGTCAAAGTCAGCATATACATATAACTTCTTCATATTCTATCATCTCTTTTTAGATGCTCTTTCACGATGCGACATATTCATATCCTGTAAAGTTCTACCAAGTACGTCATCCTTCGCCAATAAAAGAATGTCATCATCAAGTTGAAGCGCGTACAAAACACGCAGATAAATACCAATCGCCACTGTTGGAGTGCCTTTTTCGATACGCGAAACCGTAAGGGGAGAACATGTTGCGCGTTCAGCGACTTGTGCAACGCTCAAATCACGACGCAAACGGGCAAGCTTAATCTGCTCACCTACGATTTGCATTTTCTGCTCCAATTTACGTGGAAGCTTAGTTCCCATTGTATTCTTTGCCATAAGTATAACTTATCATATAATATGCAAAGATAACATTTTTTATATATTATATGATATATTGAGTAAAATATTACTATCAATTGTCATGACAATGTTTTTATCATAATTGTCTAATTTTATTTAAACGGGGAATTTATAGAAGTCCCCTAAAATAAAAACTCCTCCGCTGATTAGTCTCAACGAAGGAGTTTGGATATTTAAAAATCAATAATCTTTAATCTCTGGTTTTAATAATTCATAAATATATGAAGGACTCTGAGTATATAAGTAACCGTCATCCTTTATTAATAACTGATAAACATTTGATTGATAAACCATATTAAGAGCTGAGGAAAGCTTAACATCATAGTCTAAGAATATGAATTCTGTTAATTTATCGACTATACGATTTATCAAATAATCTCTTTGGTTTTGAGGTATCATAATCGTTTAAGGTATTTAATAGATTTTTCTGTTCCGAAATAATACTGACGATTTAGTTTCTTATAAATCAATTCTTTACTAAGTTCATATATTGAAAGTGTGCCTTCTTCATATCGTCCAAGCAAATAGGCGACACCATCATTTGCTATCGGACCAATCACTATATCATAATCATGGAGAAAATGCAACTGTCTATTTCTATTCTTAAAGATGAACTCCGCCCATTCTACAGTCGGAGAGTCAAACTTTATAATTCTTAAATAATTGTTATTTAAAACTGATTCGTCAAAATCATATTCTTGGACAATAATGTTGCCACCAAATAATTTAGTTTTTTTTACAGCAAGTTCTTCTGCCTGAGAGCGAATATCTGTCAGATAAAATCCCTGACCGAAATCCTTATATTTATTTGATCTTGTTAAATCAATAACATTAAAATCAATATTTGTTCCATGGTATAATATCATCTTAATGTTCCTCCATTATTTGAGCAACAAACAACCAAATCATCGACGGCATCTTCTATAGATTGTAAATGCTCTATTTCATAAAAATTAACGAGAAAATCTATACCTTTAAATTTGTATAGATAATCGAACGCAGCTTTAACCGAAAGTTGAAACCGTTTCGCAAAAGCGCGAACACAAGCATTTATATACGGTATTTGATACTTGTCTTTCATCTTGAACTCAACAGTCTATATTATAACTTGTTGCAAAGTTAAATATATTTTGAATATTTTTATTATAAATACAAACTTATTTTAAGAAAAAAACTCCTCCGCTGATTAGTTTCAACGAAGGAGTTTGTTGTTGATGTTATTCTTAAAAATTATTCGTATTCGTAGTAGGTGGATGTTGTTTCGGTATAATCTTCATAAGAATAAGTATAAGTATATCTTTGTACTGTAGGGAACCCTCCTTCATACGAATATGAGTATTTGACTACATCAGTGTAAGTCTCGCCATCTTCATCAGTCTCAGTGTAACGAACTTCTGTTATATTATTTGTACTAAAAGTAAAGTAACTTCCTCCTCCAGCATCGCCTTCTGCAATGTCAAAATCGGCGTATAAATCATAGTAATTTTTGAATGGATTAGATTTGTCATCGTATTTACACTCTGCAATATTTCTATAAGAACCAAATGTTAGATCTATTTTAGAAACGTTGTTGTCTTTCCAACTTAATTTCATCAGGGCACCATCCCTATTACCAAGATTTGTAATGATTTTCTGAATTGCCTGACAATCATTTTCTCTAAAAATTATTTTGATAGGATTATGTCTGCCTTTCATCAAATAACTATCATTTATTTTTCCCCCAAAAAACATTATTTCTATTTCGGAAATTATATCATCTTTATATGTAAAATTAAACTCTCCAGACATAGATCCAGATCTGTAAATAGTAGCTGTTGATAATTTGCTACCATCATATTTATATTCAATATATTCATTATTACTGAAACAATCTACACGTTCCACTTGGCCGTTATCATTATATGAAAACTCTTCGGTATAATCTAGTTCACCAGATGAATAGTAATCTATACTCTGTAAAACATCGTTATTCCATCTCCATACTTCTCTTAACTTTTTTCCATCTCCATCGTCTTCGTAAATTCTACTGATTTTTTTTTCGGGATTATATACACCTCCCAATTCTTCTGGTTCAGGTTCTGGCGTAGGTTCTGGCGTAGGTTCTGGTTCTGGTTTGCAAGCTGAAAATAAAACCACAACAATCAGAGACATTAATACTAAAATCTTCTTCATAACATATTCCTCCGTTATATCCCATCGAGACATCGGTTTTAGAGTTAATTAATTTATTTTTCTGCAAAAATAAATTTTAACCTAATGTTAAAAACAAATCCCCTCGTCCACTTTGGGCAATCGTCCAAAATAGACCATATCAGTCATTTATAAGTATTGAATAATATCCGAAGAAGTCGTGTTGCAGCGCTTTGGAGATATGCAGTAACTGTGCTGTGTCGATGTCTTTTTTGGAATAAATTTTATTGGCGGTTCGTGGCGTCACGCCAATTTGTTCGGCGAGCCATGCATTGGTTTTCTTCTGCCGGCGCATCTCCTTACGAATCAATTCGCCTATGTGAATGTCATTCATAGTTAAGTGTTTTTGTGATTGCCTCTTCATTCTAATGAACTTTCATCAGGACTCTAAAAATGCGGACTTGCATTATCCACATTCTGAGGCCCTGAGATTGCCCATTATACCAGATAAGCAAGCCCGCAATAGATGCAGGCATTCACAACTTATTCTGTGGTATAATTGTTCTAAAATTTCTCAGGTTTCAGAATGTACCGAATAAATAGCAAACACTATGTTAATAATATGTAATAAATCTTATTTCTCTGTTTTTTATGATATTTTGCTTGTTGATATTTTAAAGGTCGCGGCAAGCCACGACCCTACATCCTTAATTATGCATTATGAATTATGCATTATGAATTAATAACTCTTTCTCCAATAGTTTTTCCCATATTGTAAAGTCGTTCCACGTCTTCGTCGCGATATGGTGCGCCTTTCACTTCGATCGATTCTACCGGGCATTCCCATTGGTTCTTTTCCATGACGTTGTTGATATATTTCACGCCGCCGCCGCCCCAGCTCATGCCGCCGAAAACGCCGTAGATCTTGTTCTTTGGCTTGAACTCAGTAAGCTCGTGCAACAATAATGTCATGTTAGGGAACACGCTGCCGTAGTGTGCGCAGGCTCCGATGATGGCGCCTTTGTATTTCCATATATCGCTGATGATGTGCGAGACTTCTGTCTTAGCGACATCGTAAATCTTGATATTCTTGACACCGGCTTCCGACACGCCGCGAGCGATGATGTCGGCCATCAAAGCTGTGTTGCCGTACATAGAACCGTAAACGATAACGACACCTTCTTCATTCTCACCTGTGCTCCATCTCACGTATCTGTCGAGAACCCAATGTAAGTTGCTGCGCCATACCAAACCGTGTGAAGGTGCAATCATCTTGATGTCTAATGGTCCTAATTTCTGGACAGCCTTGACAGCCTGAGCAGCTACCTTACCAACGATATTTGCATAATAACGACGCATATCGTCTTCATAGAAATCTAAGTTCGCTTCGTCGTCGAAGATACAGCCGTTGAGAGCGCCGAAACCACCGAAAGCGTCGTTGGAGAATAATATCTTATTTGTCTGTTCGTATGTCACCATCGATTCTGGCCAGTGGCACATCGGAACCATGAAGAACTGAAGTGTATGTTTTCCAAGGCATAATGTCTCGCCTTCTGCTACGATCTTCTTGTTGTTCAAAGGTCCGTAGAATGATTCAAGAGGAGCGAAGGTCTTGGCGTTACCAATGACTTCCACATCTGGATATTCCTGAACGATAGCGCGGACAGCACCGCTGTGGTCAGGTTCGTCGTGGTTGATGACGAGATAGTCGATTTTTCTGTTACCGATGACGCTCTTGATCTTGAAGAGAAACTCAGCCATAAAGCTGACTTCCACAGGGTCGATGAGAGCTATCTTTTCATCGACGATGAGATATGAGTTGTATGAAACGCCGTTAGGAAGTTCCATGTGATTTTCAAAGAGTTCGGTTTTGCGGTCGTTAACGCCGACATAGTAAATGTCGTTTGTCAAGTTTATCTTTAACATATCAATATTTTGTTTTGTTTCTACTATTTCTGTTGTTTTGTCGTCTTCAATTTTCTCGAAAGCATCTTTGCCGTGTTTGCACAAAGGACAAATTATATCGTCAGGCAGGTTCTCGTCTTCATGAACCCAGCCGCATATTTTGCAGTACCATCCTTTTTTGCCGTTAGTCTCTTTCTTAGGTTTGATGTTGTTCTGATAGTAACTGTAAGTCAATGATTCTTTTTCTGATAACACTTCAGAATCTATTACATCGGCGAAGAACATGGTGTGTGTTCCTAAATCCTGATGGCTTACTACGTGGCACGAGATGTATGAGTTGGTGTATTTAGGAATATATAGAACATTGTTTTTAGAGCGGAACTCCTGTTGGCAGTCGGCGAATTTATTAATGTCCTTGCCGCTTTGGAATCCGAAATGTTCTATCACCTTGAAAGGAGTTTCTGTTGTCAACATCGACAAATTAAATACGCACGAGTTGAGAATAAGCTCGTGCGTATAGTTTTTCTTGTTGACGACGACGGCTATACGCAATGGTTCATCAGTAATCTGAATCACTGTGTTGATGATACAACCGTTGTCTATGTTCTCATAGTTAGAAGTCAGGACGTAGAGTCCGTATCCTATCTTAAAAAGAGCATTAGTATCCATAAAGGGAATTGAACATCAATCTTCTAATGAGAAATTATCTGTTCCTACTCCGCAGAGAGGGCATGCCCAGCTTGCTGGAAGTTTGTCGAATGGAGTGCCTGGTTCAATACCGTTATCTGGATCACCTACTTCTGGGTCATAGACGTAACCGCATACGTCGCATACATATTTTTTCATTTTTTTTGTAATTTTTAAGTTAAACAATAATATTATCTTTAATGTAAGTCATAGTTTCTTCTTAAATACTGAAGACGTTCCACGACTTTTATATCTTCTTTTTTATTTACTATGCCTCTGAAACTATCCACATTCTTGAAGTTGTGTCTGTCCATCCATGCTTCTACATCGGCGTTCATTTGTTTTATGTAGTCGATGCCGTTGCGATATAGCGTGCTGCACACCTGCACTGTCTTAGCTCCGGCGAGGATTTGTTTCACTACGTCTTCACCTGTATAAACACCTCTCGAGGCTGAAAGTTCACACTGAATTCCTTGAGATGATAGCAATGATATCCAACGGAGCGTGTTGTGGTTTTCTTCAGGAGCTGAGATAGAGTTGCCTGGAACAGCTTTCATCTTCTCGATATTGATATCAGGATTATAGAATCTGTTGAATAAGACCAATCCTTTTGCGCCAGCTTTCCACAGGCTGAATGCCATACGGCTTATGTTGGTGAAGTGATCGCCTAATTTCACTGAGACAGGGATGTTGACATGTTTTTTCACTTCATTTAGGATGTTGACATATTCGTTCTCTATGACTCTCGGGTCGATGTCGTGTTCGAATGCAGCTATCGCGATGTTGAGTTCAAGGGCATCGGCTCCAGCGTCTTGAAGCTCGCGTGCTATACGAATCCATTCGCCTTCATCAGAACAATTGATGCTTGCTATGATAGGAATGTTGACGACCTTCTTCGATTCACGGATGAGTTTCTCATAAATCTCAATCTCGGAACCGCGCATGAAAGTGTTCAGATATTCCTGGGCTTCAGGATATGCATCATAGATGTCTTCCTCGCTGTAGCCTTCTTCACGTTTTATCTCCGATGAGATCTGCTCCTCGAAAATAGATTTCAAGATGACGGCTCCAGCACCTGCTTCTGCGCAATGTTTGATACTTTCGACACTACCCGTCAGGGTCGAACTGCTCACTATTATCGGTGAACTTAACTCTAATCCTAAATATGATGTTTTAAGTTTCATTGACGTTATTTTTTTACTTTACAAAGATAAAGTTTTTTTTCAAAGAAAAACAATACTTTTATTATAAAAAATACTTATATCGCTATCGATTTTTTCGATTTGATATTCTATCTTTGCAGCATGTTTTTATGTTATGAATACTAAACTGAAAGGTTATATTTTAGCAGCTGTCTCTGCCGCCACTTACGGCATGAATCCTTTGTTTGCGTTACCACTTTACGATGGTGGCATGGATTTGTTTTCTGTACTTTTCTTCAGATATTTATTCGCGATACCGATTTTGGCGGTGATGCTCAAGCTTCGTCGTCGCGACTTCTCCATAAAGAGAAGCGACATCACGCCATTAATAATATTAGGTGTATTATTCGCCTTGTCGTCTATAACATTATTCTCGAGCTACAATCACATGGACGCGGGCGTGGCCTCGACGATTCTATTTATTTATCCTATCATTGTCGCTGTCATCATGTTTATTTTCTTTAAGGAAAAAATATCTAAGATGACGATGACATGTATCGCCGTCGCAATGATAGGAATAGCGCTTTTATGTAAGAGCGGCGATGGAGCGATGATAAGTGTCAAGGGCTTGCTCTTCGTTTTCGGATCGGCATTATCATACGCGATATATATCGTATATATCAATAAGTCAAGGATAAAAGGAATGGCGACGATAAAAGTCACGATGTATGTGCTGACGGTAGGCTGGTTAATATTTGCCATAAGAGCCTTGGTGACGGGAGAACTGAATACGCCATCACCAGAGCAATGGTATCTCTGGGCTAACGTCTTGGCATTGGCGATTTTCCCGACTATCATCTCATTGATATGCACAACGGAAGCCATTCAATGTATCGGTTCCACGCCGACAGCGATACTCGGAGTGCTCGAGCCAGTCACGGCGGTATTCTTCGGTGTCGTTATCTTCGGCGAAGTATTAACACCGAGAATCATATTAGGACTGATACTCGTAATAACATCAGTCACCTTTGTCGTTGCAGGAGGTAATATCGGAAAGATACTTCTCCGTCTAAGAAAGATGTTTCCCAAGAAGGAATAGAAAGCGAGAGATGTTAAAATGGTCCGCCTCCGTTGCCGAATGTAGTTACCATTCCGTTTATCGTGATGTCTTGTGATGTAGTCTCACCGGAATATGTGGCACCGATGTAATATCCGTGAAATTCTTCGCCTCCCGAGATGGTGCCGCCTTGTTTCACAGTGATGTTTCCTTGTTCTAAGTCGGGTGAAGTGAATAATAATGCTAATCCACCGCCACCTGGTCCACCAGGACCTCCGCCGCCAGGACCACCACCACCAGGACCTCCAGAATATGTCGGGACTTGGAATGTTAATAGGTCGTTGCCTTCTGAATCGACAATTTGTATTGCGCTACCGTTTTCAATTCCATTGTAGACTAACACTCTCTGTGTGCAAGTCGATGATGTCGGGTTGGAGATATGTCCGCCGATACCTACTACAAATCCTCCTGTGATGGAAAAGACGTTTTGGTCGCAGTCGAAGCTGCCTTCTGGTGCTGTTGATCCGGATGCCACGATCAAGCCGCCGTTGATAGTGATGGTGCCGTTTGAGTCGATGGCATCGTTGCCTCTCGCATTGACGTATAATGTGCCTCCGTCAAACTGAACGTGATATTTACCGTTGATGGCATCATCGTAAGTGTCGATACTGATGTCGCCCCCGAAGATATGAACGGTGTCCTTGCTTTCAAGTCCTTCTCCTCCGTCGTTTTCCGTGTATATGGTGATGTCGCCACCATAGACATAGAGGTTGCCTTCTGCCGCGAGAGCCTTAGGATTAGCGTAGTCGGCATCTTCGCCATACCCCGATTCGTAGAATTTCTCACCTGTTGTCTTCATGTCTAAAACTAAGTCGTTGTCGCTGTTTTCAATGCCGATATATATCGCTCCATCGGCATTGACGCATTTGCCGGCATCGCCAGTGGCTTCTAATGTGATCATGCCGCTACTCAGATATATATTGCCGTCGGCTTTGATACATGACGATTTATACGAATCAATCTCACCGTCGGAGTTGGTGTAGGTGTCGCCGCCTGAGTGCGAGACGATGTTTATCTCGCCTCCTAAAATGGAAATGTCACCGTCTGTTTTAATGCCGCGTCCTGCTTCATTGCTGACAGGTAGAGTGATGTTGAGTTTGCCGCCTCTCATCTCAAAATTACCATCTGCTCCGATAGAGGTGCAATATGTTGCGTCGTAACCTAAATCTAATGCTTCTAATGTCAAAGTCCCAGAGGAGACTATGGTCACATCGCCATCTGTTATCATGATGTTGCTATCCGACTTCAAACCTTTCGAAGCATCCGCGCTATGGTTTATACTTATAGTCGCACCATTGATATTAATGTCGTTGTCGGAAGAGATGCCGTGTTTTTTATTAGCGTTTATGGTAAGGGAACCGAACCCGCTTATATTGGTCGCACCTTTAGAATTAATGACGGCTTTACCATCGCTGTCTTCACTGTCGCTGAGAATATTTGTCGTGCCGTTTGCAATGATGATATTCCTCTCGACATTTTTAGAAAGATTCAACGGAACATTCGTAAGTGATGTTATTTCTGTATTATTCAAAATAACCTCGTAAGGCATATCACTCTCAAGTGAGAAGGAACCGTTGGTAGTAGTTCCACTCAGATAATACTGAAGACCTTCTATCGATGCCTCAGAGATAATCTCAACGTCAGCACCATTGACATTTACATTGAAATATTCTGAAGTGATATTGTGTCTTACGGTGGCAATATCGTTATTGTATTCAATAAGAATGGCGTTAGCCTCAATGTCGTCGGCTGGCCTGAAAACGATGCTGTCTATTCCTGCGACAGTCAGATCGTCTGTTGCTCCGTTTTGATATAAGAGCATATTAATCATATTAGGTGTGAAATTCAATGAGTCTATTTCGGAAATCTTATATGTAGTGATTGTTCCGTCGGAGTTGTAAATCCACATCGCGTTTTGTGCGCTGACGAAATTCATCATCAAAGCGAGAGATATAATTATAAATAACTTTTTCATATCTTACTGAATTTTAATGTTTGAACATTATTCTGTATGTTTATGATGTATGTGCCTTGTGGAAAGTTTGAAACATCAAGTGAAGTGCCGTCGTAATTTCCTTTAAACATGGATTTCCCATCGATGGAAATAATTTCTATCTCTTGATTGTCAATGCCAATTATCTTGATGTTGTCTTTGGCAGGATTCGGATAAACAAACAATGCTGTTTCTTTGTTCAACTCTGTGATGGCAATTTCCGACTTGAAATAAATCTTTTCAATATCTGCAAACTCGTATGAATGTGTAAACAGACTTTCGCTTTCAACAAGAATCAAGGTCTCGTCGTTTTCAAAATAGATGTTGCGTAATGATTCTGAGTTCCATGTCGTTTCTGTATCGTCATTCATCCTGATGACAAGTTCGTATGACTGAGCTTTGATTCCGCTTATCGCGAAAACTAAAGCTATCGAAAATAACAGTTTCTTCATTTTATTATTTTTTAAGAAATCTCTATAAATCACTTTTTGATAAAACGCTTTATGACATCACCATAGTCAGTACTTATTCTGACGAAATAAATGCCATCAAGTAACTCATCTACACTAATATTGTCGAAGTTGTCGTTCACATTTAGAACAGTAATGCCTACAACGTTGTATATGACAACATCATTTATCTTGTCATTACTTCTTATGATAAGTGTGTTTTTTACAGGATTAGGAAATATCTCGAATCTGTCTTCTAACTCTGTTATGCTATTGTGTTTTACTTCAACCGTAATGGTATCCGACATCTCAGATTCGCCGGTATCACATTTTGTTGTGACATAAAATTCTATTGTCATTTCTTCGTTGCATCCGTATATATAAGAAGGTGTAGTGACTTCTTCAACTTTTTCCCCATTCATATAAACGACATACGCTTCAGCATTATCCACTTCATCCCATGTCAATGTCACTTCGAATTTATTTTCGTAGTCGGCGAAATATTCTTCAACTGTGGCATCGAGATTATTAGGAGCGTTGCAAGGAATTATCAGTTCGTCAGTTGTGGCGCAAGTCTGGCTTGAATGTTCCGACTCGCCGTTTTCACAAACGCTTACAACGGTATAACAATATTCTGTCGCTGGATTTAATCCTTCATCATTGTATGATGTTGAATTTACGTTTTTGACAAAAGTATTATTACGATAAATGTCATAGCTTGTTGCTGTTGTTATTTCATTCCAAGATAAGTCTATTGAATATTCATCGATGGTGTTTGCGGTAAGGTTTGTCGGGGCGTCGCAATCTTCGGTCTCATCGCCGTTCTCTATGTTTTCTATCGCAGCCAAGGCGTCAACGAGTCCGGAACCTCTGACGTTATTTTTATTTTCGTCGAGTTTCACCGCCGTCGTTTCCAATATCATCGAGATCTGTTCTGGAGTGAGTTCAGGATTTTTTTCTAACATAAGACATACGATACCAGCCACGCAAGGAGCTGCCTGCGATGTTCCGTCCATCATGGTAAGACCATTACTGTTGAAAGGGTCGGCCGAGATTATTCCTACGCCTGGGGCGCATACGTCGGGACGGATAAGTCCGATTTCTGGCTCGTATGGATAGTCGGCGTATGAAGTTTCTTGCCATGTCACCGGTCCTCTTGAGGAGAAAGGAGCGTCGGCGTTGTTAAAGTCGACGGCACCTACTACTATGCAGCATGATGTCCCGCCGACGTTGACTTGCTGGTCGGGATGAATCCATGGCGGAGGACATGAGCCTGGGGTTCTTACGTTGTTAGGTGCGGGAAATGATATTTGCAGCTGTCCCTCGTTGCCAGCGGCGACAGTGGCTGCGATACCGATATTCATGGTGTTGACACACGATTCTCTAAGCATCTCCTTTGCTGAAGTCGATGCGTTAGGTATTCCCAACGACATATTCATAAGGTCGGCGCCATGTTCTAAGGCGAACTCCATTCCTGAACATATTCCGCTCGCACCTCCGTAGCCTCCGTCGTCCATGACCTTGATGACCATTATCGTAGCGTCTGGAGCTATGCCAGTTTGCGTTCCCGTTGCTCCGTTGCCGCATATAATGCCAGCGCAATGTGTGCCGTGTCCGAAACCGTCGTTGACGTTATGATTGTCTTCGTAAGTGTTATATCCATGGTTAGGGAACTCTTCGCCTCCGTCCCATAGATTATTGACCAAATCAATATGTTCGATGTCGACACCGGTATCTAACAACGCCACAAGTACGTCTTTGCCCGTATAACCCAAATTCCATACATCGTCGGCGTTGATGTGAGCGATGCTTTGCGACAATCCTCTGCCATCGTATGGTTGAGAAGTCTCTTCCCATAAGAGGAAATCTTTCCTGTCGTATCCGATGATGGCGATGTCGGGATGTGACGACAATTGACTAATCACATCGTGAGAAAGTTCACAGTTGATGGCGTTTACCAACCAGTGATTTCTTATCTTAGCTGCTTTGTCGTTTCTTTCTTCAGATCTAAGTATCGCCATCACGTCAGACTGCTCTTTCTCGGAAAAGTGTTTAAGTTCTCCGATGACAAAATCCCTTCTTTCGTCTTTCGAGATATTTCTCGGTAGGTCGAATGAATTCATCTGCGACTTGAAAATGATATTGACGCTTATTAGCTCATCGCTTTTTTGATTCAAGATTTCTTGAAGTTCTGGTTCTATGACATTAATGTTTTGAGCAAAAATGTTATTGAATATGATTATGGCAATGGTTATTAATAGATACTTCTTCATAAATGTAACTATAAAGAAAACGCATTAATGATATTGATTTCTCGTCATTAATGCGTCCCAGTGTTTTTAAATCTTATTTATCTTTATTGTCTTTACTTCTTTTTCAGTTATGATTCTCACGAAATAAGTTCCGTTTTCGAAGCTACTCATGTCTATTGTTTTTCCAGTCCATCCTTCTGAAGTCTCGTTATGAAGTCTGACTCCGAGTACATTATAGATTTCAACTTCGTTAATTTCTTCTTCGATATTAATGTGAAGATAGTCTTTAACAGGATTAGGATATATCGCGGAACCGGCTTCATTTTCCGCTAACGAAACGGTGCCGATGGTGATTTTGAAAGTGCTGTTCCATTCCTGATATTTCACGAAGTTGTTGATGGAGACGTCGTCGACGCATAAGATGAAGAGGTTGGAACTGCCGAAGTGACGTAGCGCCACCCATACGAATTGTCCTGCATATTCGCTGAGGTCGGCGGTAAATTCGTACCAATTGCCGGCGCGGGTGTTTTTCGCTGTCAATGTCCATTCTTCTACAACAGTGAAATCGTCGGCGGAGGTGTTTCCTGTTGTAGACACCGCCACTCCGAAATGTTCTCCTGCATAATCTTCGTCTTGAGCGCAAGCCCAGAAACTTATTGTTGTGTTTTCCGTTACGCCGATAAGATTAGGTGCTACTATGAAATCGTCAGGTGAAAGAGGTCCGATGGCGTTGCAGTACGATTCGCTCATCAGGTGTCCTGTTCCGGAATACGATGGAACCATTATGGCATCGTGAGGGTCTGTTTCTGAAGTATGATACCAGAAATGTCCGTCGTTATTACCGTCGATGGTAGTCCATCCGTTCAGGTCTTTTTCAAATTTATATGTGAAGCTGATCTCGTCGCCTGCAACGTTTTGAGGTTTCACGTTCATGTTGATAATTGCTTCGTGTCCGTTAGGTGCCGATTCTTTTACTGAGATAGGGAATGTTCCCATCTGTATCTCATTAGGTTCCATTGGGAATAATGTAAGGTCTCCTTCTATTATGCTCAGATATTGGTCGTCAGTGGTGAGGGTGAGATCTGATGAAGAAAGGTTCGCCTTTGTTCCGTTGTTGATAAATGCGATGTCAATGTTCAGGTCTTGTCCAGGCTGTATCACATTTGGCATATAAGAATCGAAGACGATATTCGGGGATGGATTTACAACAGACAGATTGATTTTTTCTGTCCAAGACATCGGTTGATATATATTGGATATTTCGACATCGTCTAAGGCTAGGAAATATTGGTCGAAGCAGTCGAAGTGACGGAACGCAAGCCATAATTCCTGACCTTCATATTCGCTGAGGTCGACGCTGTATTCATACCATGTTCCTTGGTCTTTCTGATTTTTCGCTGTCATTGTCCATTCAGCTATTGTAGTGAAGTCGCTGTCTGAGCTGTTGCCGTTTGAGGATATTGCGAGACCGAAGTGTTCTTCAGGATAGTTCATGTCTTGAGCGCAAGCCCAGAATTTTATCTGAGCGTTTTCGCCGATGAGGTATTTCTCTGGGGAGACGAGATAGTTGTCAGGATAAAGGATGTCGAAATCGTTATCGTACGATTGTGAGAACATACAATAACTGCTTTCGTGACCGTAGCCAGATCCTAATTTGTCGCCCGACTTGATCCAGTTGAATCCGTCGCCGTCGGCATCAATTGTTGTCCAGCCTTGCATTCCTGTTTCGAAATCGAACGAGACGTTAGAGATGACGCTGCTGCCTTCGAGAACGGCTTTGAAGTTTAATGAGATGCTGTGGTCGTCAGGAATCATTGAATTTACAAATACGGTAAAGTTTCCGTCTTGTGTTGCTCCTGCTGCCATCGGGCCATAGATGGCATGATCACCGACAACGGTTACATATTGGTCGTCGCTGCTGAGAGTGACGAAAGTGTTGCTTTCTGTGGCGGCATCGCCATTGTTAATTAATGTGATGACGATTTCCGTTTCCTCATTTGCCGTGATAGTTTCTGGAGTACATGAATTGAAAGTGATTTCCGGTGTTTGTGCAAAACCTGATTTTGCTGTCAGAAGTACGATTAGAATAAAAAAGTATTTTCTCATAATGTGTAAATTTTTGTTTTGCAAATATAATAAAAATAGTTTAAGGTTTAAAGTTTAAAGATCACATCCTTAAACCATAAACCTTAAACCTTAAATCCTAAACCAATTATTCTACGATCAACTTCTCTACTTTGCCATTGATGTTGATGAAATAAACGCCTTGGTTCAAATCTTCAATATTAATTGTAGTGTTAGCGTCGTTGATGATAGTGCTCTTTATGCAGCGACCTGTCATGTCGAAGATATTGACTTCCTTAACAAAATTTACATCTGAATTGATTTTAACATAATCTGAAGCTGGATTCGGGTAAATGTTAAAAATGTTTTCATTAGATTCTGCGACTCCTATTGTTGCCATTGCATCTTCTAATTCGTCAATAAGGTTTTGTCCAGAAGTGATAGGCCAGATATTATCTATAAGTATTTTGTGATTAGGTGCGATCAGGACAGCTGTAGAAAACATATTAACACCATAATCCTCGCATATCATCTGAGCTGTTGAACCTTCAGTAAACCAATGTATCACAGGGAAGTCAACGTCGTATGTCTCTCTCCAGCCGTCAACGGAGAGGCTGTCGTCAGATGGTGCGACTCCGACAAAGTAGACATCATTCTGATTGTCGCCGAAATGATGATATGCTTCGGCAATCAAGGGTCGAAGACTTCCGATGTTGATGCATCGGTGAAGAAGAAATACATAAACACAAATTGTCCATTGTCCAAGATGTCAAACAAATGAACTTCTCTACCATAATCGTCTATAGAATAAAAATCTACAGCTTCCGTCAAGGACGTTTGAGCTTTAATATTGAAACCTAACATTAAAGCCAAAGTAATCAATATAACTTTTTTCATGACAAGTATTTTTTGTTTATTATGTAAAGTGCGCAGAGGATACCAATATCAATCTACGCACTTTTTATTTATTAACTGTGGTGAGGACAAAGTCTGTTGTCTGTTGACTGTTGTCCGTTGTCAAAAACGATAGATTATTATTCAACAATCAATTTTTCAACTTTGCCGTTGACGTTGATGAAATAAATTCCGCTCTTATAATCTGAAACATTGATTTCAATTTCGCCAGAATTCATTTCAATTTCTTCTACTAACATTCCAACTGTGTTGTATATCTTGACTGTTGTCTGTTGACTGTTGTCTGTTGACACTTTCACAAAGTCTTTAGCCGGGTTAGGATAGATGTTAAGATTAGCTCTCGACAATTCTGCACAACCGTCTGTGTTTGTCACGAACTCTACTATCGTGGTCTCGCCCCATTCGCCGTTTGCGTTCTGACCTGTGGCTATCGCCACGAACTCTGTATTAGTTGTGAGCGGGCTCCATGTCCAGTCGTCTATTTCATAAAATACGTATGGGTCTTCACGGAAATATTGTACTGCGGCTGCCTCGCCTATCGAATCGAAGTAGGTCTTCTCCATCAAGCCATAATGATAGGATGCTGTCT
>SUWS01000109.1 GCA_015061365.1 Lentimicrobiaceae bacterium
TATGATATATAATGGGTTCACAGCAAAATTATTAAAAAAATCGACAAATTGTAACCCCTAAAAATGAAGTTTATTTCAAAATATTTTCTTTCATAAACTCACAAATCAGTTATAGAAAGAAATTCATGAATCTTACGAAAAGACATTTAAACGCCTAAATCTACGTAATAATTATCATATTAAAATATCTCGTATTTTTGCAACTTAAATATCACAGATAATGAACATGACAACTGAAATATATAAGGCATTATCGCTTAATTCTGATGAAGAAAAGAAAATCATCTTACCACGTTTCTTCAAGACAGGAAAAGGTCTGTACGGAGAAGGCGACAAGTTTCTTGGCGTGACGGTGCCAAACATCAGGAAAGTAGCAAAAAGTTTCAACAATATCAGCCTTGATGTCATTGAAGAATTGATACACAGTCCTTGGCACGAGATGCGGATGTGCGCTCTGTTAATTCTTGTCGACAAGTCCAAAAGTGAAGTCACGAAAGAAACATTCGATTTCTATCTATCTCAAACGAATCACATCAACAACTGGGATTTGGTAGATCTAAGTGCGCCGCAAATTGTCGGGAGATACCTTATACACAAAAATCGCGATATACTTTATAAGTTAGCAGAAAGCGATTTACTTTGGGACAACAGAATTTCAATAGTTTCGACTTTGACGTTCATCAGAAATCATGACTTAGATGACACTTATAACCTATCCATAAAGATGATGCAGCACAAACACGATTTGATGCATAAAGCAATAGGCTGGATGCTACGCGAAGCCGGCAAACGCGACTCAGAACGACTATACGATTTCGTAAGAGAACACAAAGCAATTATGCCGAGAACCATGTTACGATACGCGATAGAGAAATTCGATAAAGAGACACGCAAAGAATTGATGAAATAAAACAACATTCATAAAATATAGTTTATTATTTCGTTATCTTTGCTCATAGTTTAAAAATAATCCAACGAATAACATATCATGAACAACCCACTTCTAACAAAATCAACATTGCCTTTTGGCGCACCTCAATTTGACTTGATTGAGAACCAACATTATATTCCAGCTTTCAAGAAAGCCATAGAAGACGGCAAGGCTGAAGTCGATGCTATCGTCAACAGCCCGGAACCGCCCTCTTTCAAGAACACCATCGAAGCCCTCGAGTATGCTGGCGAATCTCTAAATACTATAAGTCACATCTTCTATAATCTATTAGAAGCTAACACCGACGAAGAGATGCAGAATATCGCAGAAGAGATCTCACCTTTAACCACAGAGTTCTCAATGTATGTCCGTCTTAACGAAGGTCTCTTTCAACGCATAAAGAGAGTTTACGATCAACGTGAAAGTCTTTACCTTGATGCTATTGAAATGAGACTCCTCGAAAAGACATACGACAGCTTCGCAAGAAACGGTGCAAATCTCTCTCCTGAAGACAAAGAGACATACAGCAAATACATCGAAGAATTATCACTATTATCACTACAATTTGGGAAGAACGTGCTTGCTGCAACCAACGCCTTTACTTTGAATCTCACCAAAGAAGAAGACTTGATAGGTTTACCCGATTTCGTCAAGGAACAAGCTGCCGAAGCCGCAAAAAACAAAAATCATAATGGTTGGTTGTTCGACCTAACCGCACCGAGTTACGGACCTTTCATGAAATTCAGCGAACGTCGCGATCTTAGAGAAATAATGTATCGTCAGTATAACACTCGTGCCTTTGGCGGCGAGTTCGACAACAGTCAAATTATCAAACGCATTGCCGAACTACGCATCAGAGTCGCTAACATCTTAGGATATAAAAACTTCGCCGAATATCAAACAGAACATCGTATGGCAAAAAGTCCGAATTACGTCAACGAGTTTCTGAATAAGCTGTTAGAACCCGCTCTACCAAAAGCGAGACAAGAAGTCTCTGAGTTGAACGAATACGCCAAGTCTCATGGTTTCACGGAAGAAGTATTGATGCCATGGGATTTCAGTTACTACTCAGAGAAACTTCGTGCCGAGAAATATGACCTCAGTGACGAGCAACTGAAACCTTATTTTCAGTTAGATCTTTGCATCGATGCTATATTCGCCCTTGCCAACAAGCTATACGGTATAACATTCTCGGAATTACACGATATTCCTGTTTATCATCCTGATGTTAAAGTATATGAAGTCAAAGACAATGACGGTTCACATCTCGCTTTATTCTATGCCGACTTCTTCCCTCGTGAGAGCAAACGTGGCGGCGCATGGATGACAGAGTTCAGAGGTCAGCGAATTTACAATAATACCGACGAACGTCCACTGATAAGCATAGTAACGAATTTCACAAAACCTACCGCCAACACTCCGTCTCTCATCACCCATAACGAATTCACCACATTACTCCACGAGTTCGGCCATGCCTTGCACGGAATCCTGACAAAAGGCAGATATGAATCTATGACCGGCACCAGTGTTGATCACGACTTCGTAGAGCTTCCATCGCAGATAATGGAAAATTGGTGTTACGAACCCGAATATCTTAACACTTTCGCTAAACATTACAAAACCAAAGAAACTATACCATCAGATTTGATTGAAAAGATCGTCACATCTATGAATTATCAATCGGCATATTTCCATATTCGCCAGTTACAATTCGGAATCTTAGACATGGCATGGCACACATTGACCGACATCTTTGAAGAAGAGGCTTTATCGTTTGAGAAGAAAGTCCTGTCTGCAACGAATGTACTTCCATCTATCCCAGAATGTATCATCTCAACAGCATTCTCTCATATCTTCGCCGGAGGCTATTGTGCAGGATACTACTCATACAAATGGGCGGAAGTATTAGCCGCTGACGGGTTCTCGCTTTTCAAAGAGAAAGGCATCTTCGATCAAGAAGTCGCCACTAAATTCAGAGAGTTACTCACCCAAGGCGACAGCATTGACGCTGCATTATTATACCGCGATTTCAGAGGTCACGACCCAGAACCTGAAGCTCTTTTGAAACAACTTAATATCATAGAATAGACTAAAGGCTAATGACAAAAGGCTAAAGTACTGATAGCTGACGGTTCACGACTGTTGGCTATCATGCTTTAACAACGAGTATATCTTTTATATTAGTGGTATATTGCTTTGAGACGTACTCATTTTTAATATGCCAATTATTGTTATAACCTTGAACCGCGACTCTCACAGTATCGTGACCGTTTCGTAGATTTATCTCATCGACTATTTCCTGACTTCGTCACTCTATTTTTAGTAAAAATATAAGTTATAGAAAAACAATACTTTAACTCTTTTGCGTACCCTATTTTGGGGTACGCAAGTGTTTTTTTACTATTTTTGTGATATGTATGTAAAGAAGAAAAAGAACAGATCGCAAACAACAAGTGTTGTCGTATGCGAGAAAATAAAAGGTAAATACAAAGAGCATATCACTATCGGCAT
>SUWS01000048.1 GCA_015061365.1 Lentimicrobiaceae bacterium
TCTCGTCGTCCCATTCCAAAAGTGGGAAGTCGATAACCCATAATGGCTTGTAATCGTCTGGATTACGAAGTCCTAATTGGTTACCCATCTCGAGACGTAAGGAGTTCATCTGAACTCTTGTTTCCATTGTCTTGCCGCAGAGAATTAATAACATATCGCCTGCTACCGCGCCGCAACGGTCTAACCATGTCTTCAAATCTTCTGGTGAATAGAATTTATCGACCGACGATTTGATGCTGCCGTCTTCGTTATATTTTACGTATACCAAACCTTTAGCTCCTACTTGTGGTCTCTTGACGAAATCTGTCAAAGCGTCGATTTGCTTGCGTGTGTATGATGCGCAGCCTTTTGCGTTGATAGCGACCACTAACTCAGCGTCGTCGAATACTGGGAATCCCTTACCTTGTGCTAAATCTGTAAGCTCAACGAATTTCATGTCGAAGCGGATGTCTGGCTTGTCGCTACCGTAATATTTCATAGCGTCGTGCCATGTCATGCGTGGGAACTTATCGAACTCTAATCCTTTGACCTTCTTGAAGAGATGTTTTGTCAGACCTTCAAAAGTGTTCAAGACGTCTTCTTGTTCTACGAACGACATCTCGCAGTCTATCTGTGTAAACTCTGGTTGACGGTCGGCACGAAGGTCTTCGTCGCGGAAACAGCGTACTATCTGGAAATATTTGTCGAAACCGGCAACCATCAATAATTGTTTGAATTGTTGAGGTGACTGAGGAAGAGCGTAGAACTCACCTGGATTCATACGTGATGGAACGACGAAGTCGCGTGCTCCTTCAGGTGTCGATTTAATCAGACATGGTGTTTCTATCTCAATAAATCCTTGTTCTGAGAGATAGCTTCTTGTCTCGATAGCCACGTTATGACGTAAGATAAGATTGTTCTTCAAAGGATTACGACGTAAGTCTAAGTAACGATATTTCATACGAAGGTCGTCGCCACCATCTGATTTGTCTTCAATAGTGAAAGGAGGAGTCTTACTTGCATTCAAGATATTGAGTTCTGTAAGTTGTAACTCGATTTCTCCTGTTGGGATATTAGGGTTTTTCGATTCTCTTTCAATGACTTTACCTTTAGCTTGGATAACGAACTCACGTCCTAAGGTACGAGCTTTCTCTATCACTTCTGCCGAAGTGACGCCTTCTTGTAAAAACAACTGTGTCAATCCGTATCTGTCGCGAATGTCAATCCATAAAAGAGTGCCTTTGTCACGGACGCGTTGCACCCAACCGCTCAAAACGACTTCCTTACCTGCATCGGCAAGACGAAGTTCACCACAAGTATGTGTTCTATACATATTTATATCTTTTTTTGTTATTTCAAAATTTGACTTACAAAAATAATGATTTTTATTTTTCTTTAATCACTTTCATGCAACAATTTATATAAATTAGAATAGGTGGCACTGAATGTTTTACACTTTCAGACTGTCTTTGTCAAGCAAAAATTCATAGACATTCATAAATATCACTCCATCATCATTCTGATAACGTTTAATGGGTTCATCAGTTATTATAAATTTCTGGAAATTATCATTTATATGTATCAATGAACGTAATTCCTGTTTTCGCTTCTCTTCAGTAGGCAGTCGAAATGCAGATTGAATATAACAACGTTTACTACCCTCATTACATACAAAATCGACCTCTAATTGTTTTCGTTGACTTTTACCATCTTCATTTTTTGTATTTAAAACAACTACACCAACGTCAACTAATAAACCTCGGATAACAAGCTCGTTGTATATAAGATTTTCCATCAAATGAGTTATTTCATATTGACGAAAATTAATACGGGCGTTACGTAAGCCTAAATCTGAAAAATAATATTTAGCTGGAGTGTCTATGTACTTCTTACCCTTAATGTCATATCGTATAGATTTTTCTATCATAAACACTTCTTGCAAGATTTCAAGAAAAGAACTAATTGTATTTAAAGAGATGGAAATATTCTTTACTGACTTGAATGTATTCATCAATTTGTTCGGATTAATAAGTCCGCCTATTGAGGACACCAAAATATCAATAAGGCATCCGGATTACGTAATTTGTTGTTACGTCTATCCTCTAAGTCTATTTTGATTATTTGATTATCAGTTACGCCCTGTGACTTGAGATATTCTACAAACAAGTTAAACAATAGGTATGATTTTCCACAACGTCTGATACCAGTAATAACCTTTATCATTCCATTGTGCATGCTTCTTATAAGCTTGTCTAGATATAAATCACGCTTTATTATCATAATCTAATGAATATTTTTGCGTATATACGCATTTTTATTCAGCAAAGATAAAAAAATTTTAAATAAATTTTTCTTTTATCACTTTCATGCAACAATTTCTGCAATCGAAGTCGAGACGGAAACGTCCTTTGTCGTTGACCAAATATAACGATGTCGCCGGCTTCCCTATCTCCTTGCTGCATATATTGTTAGCGTAACGAATACAATGTTTTGTCGTCATTACAACAAGCTCGTCATTAGATTTGATTTTCTCCAAACCGTCTTCAATATCTTTCACACCATGAAACTCATAAAACTCTCTCGCTTTCTTGTTGATGACATTGCCGAGATATGAAAGATGTTCCTTAGGATAAATTACATTTTGTTGTGAAGAAGTAATGTTTCTACGTTCTCTTTCATCACGATGCTTCTCGATGAGATATGAACGTAGCTTCTCTACCAAATCTTTTTTCATCTCACCGAGAACCGATGCCCTAATAAAATAAGACATACGTCCGTATGTCTCTACGTGAGATTCTTGTGGACAAAGTCTGTTGTCCGTTGTCTGTTGTCTGTTGTCAAAAAATATTTCAATATTTTCCACCATAAATTCCGTATCGCCCCATTGTGAAAGTTTGCTTTTTATATTTTCTAACGCCTTCTCCGCATTGTTGGCTATTTCTTTTTCTGTAGATAAATATGTCGTAATATATTCTGAATCTGTATCATGTAATTTCGCTGACAAAGCAAATCCTTCTTCTGTGTCAGTAAATATCAAGTCTATTTTCATCTTTCTGTTACCTTGCGACTTCTCGACTTCCTTTTGCCAGACAAGGTCGCTGTTTCTGAAAATCTTGCTGCCTTCAATCTTAAATCGCGTTGCCATCGAGATGTCAGAATTGCTCGTAACAGTCTGAGTCAAAGAATGTGTTTTGTTTTCCGCCACGGCGTTAACATTAAATCCTAAAAGATTGTTCTCTCTGTCTAAGAAACAAAGTCCGTCGCCGTTATGAAGCGTTTTTCCCGTCCTGATAGTCACTGACTTATTCTTGACTTTTTCTATTGTTCCGAGATATTCTCCCATCGACTTAGGCGAATATGGAGCGTCGATATATTTTTGTCTTCCGTGGATGAAATAGTCGGTGAAGCCTCTTGAAAACGATTTCTCCGGATTTGGATAGAAAGCGGGATTACTCTCGCCGCGTGAGCTTCTGCAAATATCGTCACGACGTTCAATGATTTCGTCAATTGTCTTTCTGTAAAAAGCAGTGACATTTTTCACGTAGTCAATATCTTTCAATCTGCCTTCAATCTTAAAAGAAGAGATACCTGCGTCGATAAGTTCTTCTATGTTTTTAGAGTTATTCAGATCTCTTAAAGAAAGAAGATGTCTGTTGGTAGCCAAGCGTTTACCTTCCGCATTTTCGAGATTCCAGCTGAGACGGCAAGGCTGAGCGCAGGCTCCTCTGTTAGCCGAACGTCCGCCGATGACGTGACTTAAATAACATTGTCCGCTATACGAGACGCACAAGGCACCGTGAACGAAATATTCCAACGGAACTGTCGTCTTAGAACGAATGTCTTTTATCTGTTCGATGCTTAATTCTCTCGCCAAAACGACTTGAGAAAATCCTACGTCTTCCAAGAACTTAACCTTCTCCGCATCAATATTATGACATTGAGTCGAAGCGTGCAGTGCGATAGGAGGCATATCCATATTCAACAACGCCATATCTTGAACTATGAGCGCATCGACACCAGCGTTCCAGCAGTCGTAAGCGAGCTTGCGAGCATCTTCTAACTCATTGTCAAACAACAGAGTATTCATCGTGACATACACTTTAGCATCGAAGAGAGCCGCATGTCTGCAAAGAGTCTCAATATCTTCAATGCTGTTACCAACTTTCTCTCTTGCACCAAAACTTGGTCCTCCAATATACACAGCATCAGCGCCATGATTGATAGCCGCGATGCCAACTTCAAGATTCTTCGCTGGTGATAAAAGCTCAATTTTTTTCATAGGAATATTTTACGAATTTATTAATTCTTTAGCATTTTCAGTTAATCTATATGCTTGCTTCGAACTATTAGGTTTATCTTTGATTGTTGGTTCTATTAAACCAGCTTCAATAAGTGGATTCAAAATGTTTTGTCTGAAGCGGTTTTTATTCTTTTCTCCTGTCTTAAGCATAAGCAATGATATAGAAAGATCTTCGATAATAAGAGATGTTAATACTATTTTGGCAACATTCTCATTAGTGATTTTTGACTGAGGACAGACCGAGGATAGACTGAGGACAGACTGGGGACAGACTGGGGACAGACTGGGGACAGACTGTTCAAAAAATGTTTCTTTTAAATAAAATGTCATCGTTACTCTGTCGGGTTGAACTTTTTCTTCAATTGTAGGATGATTCCATTTGTTGTCATCACATCCTTTTATGATAAAGTCAGCTCCGCTTCCTGCTTTCTCTCCTATGCCGAGTTGCATGAAGAATTTTTGCAAAATAGGATTTCTGCACAAACTATGATTTCCAGTATAAAAATCATCCACTGGAATAAGCATACATCCTGGATTGCGGAATGTTATTTTATCTAGTTCTTTTATAATCACAATGTTGCCATGCACAGAATAGTTACAATGAACTAATGTGTTTGCTAATGCTTCTCTAATTGCCACATGAGCTGATGTTTCCTCATATCTCATTGCTCCATCGAGTTGAAATGGAATTGGTAATGATTGTGTAAGTTTGTTGTATACTTTATAGAAAAACTGATATAGGTTTGCTTCCCATGTCCCATCAGGATATATCCTGTCACTCCAACGTTGTTGCGGATTGTTACTCATTCTTTCTTGATAATCTACAAAATACCATGGAGCACAAACTTGATCTGTAATACTTTCCGTTTTACCAAACATTAATATTCCTGCTCTTGTGAAACCCTCATTACCATTTTCTCTGTCAATACGATATGCACCCAATTTGCAAAGAAAATCGAAGTCGTTCAATTCGTTCCAAGGATGATTTTCTTTTTTTAGATAGAACCGCTGACGATATGCCTTTAATGTTGGAATATCTATATCTTCCATTGAGTAGTTGATGAGAATCTGATTATCGTATGGTAACGTTGTGTGATACGCATCAGCAAACATTTGTCTTATTTCAGTTTCTGTACAATGATAATCACCTTCATGGTTTCTTTTATATGTGTTTCCAAAAGGATTTTTATTTAAGTAAACAGGACGAATATCATAAGTTGCTCTGGGAATACGAAATATGAGAACTCTATTGCCGTCTACAAGAGCATCTATGACATCCCTTTCTGTTAACATGGTTGCGCTCACCTTTTCCTTGTTATGAGCACAATCCCAAAAACGTTTCTTGTAGGTGTTGATCAGTTCTTCGGTAAGATTATCTGGTATGTTTTTGTGATTCGTATGTTTTATACCTAATACAATAATTCCTCCATTGGTGTTTGCAAACGCAGAAAATGTCTGCCAAAAACTTTCTGGAAATCCTCCTTTTGCTGATTTGAATTCTAACTCATAATTCTCGGATCCATTGATTAGATTTCTGATTCTTTTTTCTATCATTTTCATAATTTTAATTCTTGGTTAAGATTATTTAAACTTAAAACATTGAATATATTAAACTCCTCATGATTCTACAAATAATGTATGTTGATTTTTTGATTGATCCTTGTGCAAAGATAATTATTTATTTCTGAAAAAAATGTTCGTTTGATACAAATAAATTAAGGGAATCTCTATAAACTTTGGAATATAAAAATCCTTTGATTTATAATATATTACAAAGATATTTTTAAAATTGTAAGATGCAAGTCGCATTTTTTTTAAAAATTGTAAGATGTAAGTCGCAAATTTTATTATCTTTGCGCTTATAAATTAAAAATCATTGTGTTATGAATGCTTTGAAAAATGTGTTTTTGAAGGAAATAAAATTGGTTTCAACAAAATATGTAAGATATTTGCATGATGAAATTGAATGGAAGTCAAGGTTGATAGCGATTCTTGGTGCTCGTGGTGTCGGAAAATCAACACTTGTTTTACAGCATATTAAATTGCATGAAGACATTGACACGACATTATATGTTTCTGCCGATAACATTTATTTTTCAGTTCACTCCTTGTTGGATTTAGCAAATGAATTTTACAATTTAGGAGGAAAAGCATTGTATATTGATGAGATTCACAAGTATAAGAATTGGTCTCAGGAAATAAAAAACATCTATGATTCCTTCCCTGACTTGAAAATCGTATATACAGGTTCTTCGATTCTCGAACTCGAAAAAGGCGGGGCGGATTTGTCACGTCGTAAATTAGAGTACAGATTACCAGGTCTTTCGTTTAGGGAATATCTTATGATTTCTCGTGATATCAATGTGAGAACTCATTCTTTACAAGAAATTTTAACACATAAAATTGAATTTCCTTACGCTGACTATAAGCCGTTGGCTTTATTTAAAGAATATATGAAAGAAGGATATTATCCTTTCTTTGATGATTATGGATATTATATGAGATTATCTTCGATTGTAAATCAGATACTTGAAAATGATATAAAAGATTTTGCGGAGATGACAGTCTCAACAGCTCGTGCGTTGAAGAAATTGATGTATATAATAGCTCAATCTGTTCCGTTTAAACCTAATTATAGTAAGATTTCCAAAGATATAGATGTCAATAGAAAATTAGTTTCCGACCTAATGATATATCTTGAAAAGGCTCAGCTTATCAATATTTTACGTGACAATTCATTTGGAATAAGTTCTCTCGGTAAAGTCGAGAAGATCTATCTCAACAATACAAACTTGTCGTACGCTTTGGTTGGAGATATGACAGATATTGGCAATGCGAGAGAGACAGTGTTTTTATCATTGTTAAATCCAATATACGATATAACATCTTCTCCATACTCTGATTTTATAGTGGATAAAAAATATACTTTTGAATTGGGAGGTAAAAACAAGAAACATAAACAGATAAAGAATATTAAAGATTCATATCTCGTAAAAGACGACATCGAATACGGTTCTGCTAATATCGTCCCATTATGGGCTTTCGGTCTGCTTTATTAGCTTTGACTTTTGAGGGGACATCTATAAATTCCCCGTTTTGAATAATTTTGTCTAACACATGTTGAACTTTTTCAAGATTTATGTTTCTCTTTGGAATCTTTTCGTCTTTCTTTCAATCACATAGCTCGCTATGCTCTTTCAAGAAATACAAAAATCTTCTCAAAGATAAATACATAAATCTTTTGAAAAGCAATTTATAGAAGTCCCCTTGAGTAGTGGGAGGAGAACCATATTAAAAAATTGTAAGATACAAGTCGCAAATTTTCAATTGTTAATTGTAAACTGTTAATTGTCAATTGAAAAAAACGCTTCCCACATCAATCAAATCTCCGTCGTATAACTCGATGAGATTGAAGTTATTTTCTTTTAAGAATTTATCTAATTCGGCTTTCTCTTTTAGATTTTTCGTGCTGCCACAAACTATAAGATTGTTTTTCCAAACGCCGCAACAGCCAGGGAAAAATCCGTTTTTCTGACCTTCTAACTTAATCTGTTTCGGGTCAATATAAAGAACAGGATAATGTACGGACGTGGCAAGCCGCGTCCCTACGGCAACATCCGATGTTATGAACGCATTTTCATTCAAAGCCAAAAGATTACATCTCGTATATCCTTGATTAACATTTATGTGATTTTTGTAAGATGACAAAATCGTCTCGTCGGTATGTTTCAAATTATGTATCAACAAATTCCCAATTCCGACTGCGTTATAAGGAACCGTCTCCGGATATTTCTTCCCGACTTCTTTCTTGCCTTCGATGAGTTTTATCTTTCGCTTCTTCAATTCCTTGATTATTCTCTTAGGAGCATTTGGTGCATAAATCAAAGCATCGTCTTTTTGAAAGAAGAAAATATCTGGATGAGAAGATATTGAATTATAAGTCACGGAAGTAGGATTGATGAAAATGACGTTTCCTAATTTCTTCAGATTTTTCTTCGCTTCCTCTGGCATTTTCGAATCAGCGATAATTGTCGGAAGTTCGTCTTTGTAGTTAATCGTAAAATTAAACTCTGACATTGAGTTTGTCGAAGTGCCCGATTCTGCCCTCGACAAGTTCAAGCTACAAATACTGTTGTCTGTTGACTGTTGACTGTTGACCTTAAAAATTACATTCCCAAACCACTCCGACAGCATCTTCTTATTCTCGCCATTCCATCCTATAGCGTGATTTATCTGCGATGCAGGCACATTGATTATTATGTCTTTTTTCAGGTTTTCAGATTCTGAGATTTTCAGATTCTCAAATTTCTCTTTCCAGATATGAGAAAAAACCATCTCGGCAAAATTCTTGTGATAAGGACCAGCAACGTAGCCGCCCGCATCCAATTCATCAGACTGATGTAATCCGATTCTTAAGACCTTAACTTGATTCTCGATAAAATAAGAATATAATTTTGCAGAACGACTTACCGCTTCGTTGATAGAAAGTGCTTTATATTCTCCATTACGATACATCGTTTCCAATTCAGTGTCATTCACAACGATACAAGGATAGATGCGAGTCTCTTTAGCTCCGAGATTTACTATATCTCTCGCTGTCTGAAAATCTTTCTCCTCCGAATCGTAAGGAAGACCTATCATCATCTGAAGTCCTAAAGTAATATCTTCAGAAAGAATTATCTGTGACGCTTCAACGATGTCGTTGTAAGTATGACCACGTTTACAATGATTCAGGACTTCGTCGTTTGTGCTTTGTGCTCCGAGTTCGATGTTACGCATACCGAGATGTTTAATTTCTTTAACACGCTGAAGCGATATATAATCGGGGCGCGTGCTGCAACGAATGCCGTGAACGAGATTCTTATCAAGATAAGGTTGAACCACTTCAAGATAATAGTTCTGCATCTTGACAGGAAGTCCGGTGAAATTACCACCGAAGAAAGCCACTTCCACGAAACGGTTTTCTTCTTTAAAAGAAGTTAAGTGACTGTCGATTATATTCTTAACATCTTCGGGTTTTACAATATCGTCATTCCCCGTAATGCTAAATTGATTGCAGTAAACGCAACGATAAGGGCAAGCGAGTTCGGGTAAGAAAATCGGTATGTTGTAATGTTTCATCATTCTGCAAAAATATTTCTTTTTTCTATACGAAATGATACGGGAAGACGTTTTAGGAAATGTTAACAACTTTTAGAAATAAATTACAAACCAAATATCAAATTTCTTATATTTGCGGATTAAGACAATTTAATTTTAAACACTATGAAATCACACATTAAAAACTTTATTTTAATCACTTTAGTCGCATTTGTTACTTTCGGAGGAACAACAAGTTGCGGAAGTAAGAAAAAAATGGCTAAACAGGAGTATGAAGCTAAGCTTGAGCAAGCTAAAAACGATTTGAACGCAATTATCGAAGGGACAACACAATGGACGTTGGAAGACCAGCAGTCACGTGTCGATGAAATAGAAAAGATGGATCTTCAGAATCCTGAAATTGATGAGTTGATCATAAAGGCAAAAGAAGTCATAGATAGAAAAAACGCTGAAGCGGAACGTTTGGCTGAAGAAGAGCGATTAGCTGAAGAAGAGCGACTTAGAATATTGGAGGAGCAAGAACAAAATAAGATGAAACCACAGACCTCGTTGGAAGATTATTTCGCCATCATTGCGGCTGCACCAAATGCAGATGACGCCAATGAGAAAATATCTGAAGCGTTAGATATGTTCGCTTCTCCCGATGTTCCCGTACTTATTATCATATATCATGTCGGCGACATCATTGATTATGACGCACCAACAACAGCTGTCAAATATCTTAATTATATCAAAGACCAGAAGAAAGTCGATGTAAGCGTAAATAATGTCAAGTATGACAACAATAATAAAATCGTTGAATTAGAACTAATTAAAAAATAAACAACTATGAAGAGATTATTAGTGACATTGATATTGGCGGTGATTTTTGCTGGAAACACCCATACATTCGCACAGGAGTTAAGCCCAGAACGTAAACAAGCCGTTGATAGTCTCGCGCTTGAGAAAGTTCGTGACCTCAGTAAATATATTAAGTTGGTAGGATCAAAAGACACTCCTTGGAGTGAGGCTAACAGAGTTATAGAACGAGCAGAAGAACTCTTCGCACCTGACGCTGAAATAGGCGTTTCGTCATTGTCGTCAAATGAAGTGATGTATTACAAGGTACGTCAATATCTTGAAAGATTGATGCGTCTCAATTACGACAGAGTGGAGATAGATTGGTATAAAATAGAATATGTCAGCGACTTACAGCGTCAGCCTGACGGAACATACGTCGGAGTTATTACAGTATTCCAGACTTTCAAGGGTTATGACAAAGAAGGACGTTTAGTATATCAAGACACTACTAAGAAAGACATCACCGTCTATGTGAAACGCAAGGAAACCCAAATCGGCGGACGTACAATCGGTTTCTGGGATGTATTGCTCGGTGATATGAGAGTTAAAGAAACATCTCGATAATTTATTCTTAATATAGTAATGAAAAATTTATTGATACTTCTAACGATAGTGACATTCATTACTGTCGGAAGTGTTAATGCTCAGACTTATAGTATTATCGGTGACGCAGAAGCCGATGAAAGAGCATTGTATACTATGACAAAACAGATGAGTCAGTTCATGAGTCGTTTTAACTATGAAGAGGATCAGTACGGAAAAAAAATACACCCCGATTCCTCTGACTATCGTAATAAAGATAAGCGTAAGACAGCACTGCCTCTGCTCTTTGATATGGAAAACCAGAGGACAAACGGCTCGTTGCGTGATTTTTTTATCGAAGATCTGACAAAAGACAATTCAAACTATTTCGAGTTCCTTGGCGGAGAATGGTATTCTGAAGTATCAGCTACGTTCAAGTGGAAAGGTAAAAGTGTCGACATCAGCATGATATTCGCCATCGAGAAAGAGAATCTCGGTTCCAAATGGGTGCTGACCAATGTCTTCTTCTCGGAGTTCAACAAATTATTTCCAAAAGGTGATATCGCAGAACAACAAAAACATTTTCTGCATCCTATGAGTCATGAACTTGATTTCATGAATATATACAAGATCTTTAAAACACCGGAATGTATCGAGTATTATGCGTCAGAGTCATATTCGACGGATTATCTTTCCATCTTTTTTTATGAGATAAAACAGGGTAACTTGGTATTTGAAAAAATTAATGGAGAGAAATTTCATGTGTTTCAGATAGATAACTGGTATTTTGAAGTGTCGTGGTTCAACAGGTCAGGCTATAATACAGGTTGGCTTATCTCCAATCTGATCTATTTAAAAGACGAGGAAAAGAAGGAATTAATAAAATACTATCAACCAAATATAAGTGAATAACATGAAGCGAACAACATTATTTATACTATTGCTATTTTCTTTATACGCAGCAAAATCTCAGACCCATCTGAAAGAAAACGAAATCAAGGATTACGAATTACAGATCGGTCAGATGATAAGATATTTGCAAGAGACTCTTAATTTCATAGGTGACCCGGCAAATTCAGCCCACGAAAAAGACATCATCTTCAAGGAGAGTTACGCCAAGATATTTAAAGACGAACACGTACAAGTTGAAGACGACTTAGATGAAAGCAGAAGCACCCCGATCAACAAGGATGTCCAGTCTTATCTTAAAGACATAGACTTCTTCTATGACAATGTGAACTTCACTTTCGACATACAAGCTATCTCAAGGATTCTCAACGACAAAGGAGAAACATCTTTTAAAGTCTCTATGGTAAGGACTTTATCGGGACAGACAATTACAGGCAATGTCGTCAAAAACTCAACAAAACGTTTCTTAGAAATTAACCTCGACGCAGACAAGAAAGAACTTATGATCGTAAGTTTTTACACAACAAAACCTAACGTAAAAGACGAGCTCTATACCTGGTGGAATTCCATGAGCAAACCATGGAAAGATTACTTTGGAAAAGACAGATACATTCACGACAGCGTTGAACTGTCGCAAGTGAACCTGATATTGGAAAATTCATTCACTACGCTCACAAAGCAAGCGACAGCAGTACAAGATTCGTTCATGATCGTTAACCATGATACAATTGCGATGGATCGAATAGACGAGTTATACGGACATCGACCAGACACTGTAATCTTTATAAATGACACTATCTACCAATGGATTAACGACACGATAATAACAGATCTCACACCGATTTATGAGACTCTCAGACAACTGACAAGACTTACTGAGGTGAACGTATCAGGGAACGAATCAATCACAGACCTTAGTCCGTTATCTGAACTATCCGATCTTCGAATACTTAATTGCTCTAACACAAATGTCTCTGATATAAATCCAATCCGTAATTTAAATGGCATTAAGGAATTAGATATAAGCAACACAAAGATTACCGACATTTCCAACTTAAAATACGCCAACATAGTTCAAACATTTAAAGCCGACGACAATAAAATCAAAGACATTTCAATAGTCGAATATTTTAAAGATCTGAATTACCTGTCTCTGTCAAACACCGAAGTCTCTGACATATCTTCTTTGTCGGGATGCGAGAATCTTAAAGCGCTGAATCTTTCCGGCACTTTAGTCAACGATCTTACTTCTATGGCGAATCTGACACACCTGCATGATATAAACATAAGCAACACATATATCAGCGACTTATCGCCGCTAAAGGGACTTGAGAATCTCAATTCCTTGAATATAGAAGGTACACAGGTGACAGACCTTGACGGTATAGCTGACTTAAAGGGACTTAATGAGATTAATTTTTCCAACACAAAAGTATCCGATCTTGAAGCGTTGAACGGCTTACCTAAGTTAACTATTATTTATTGCGACAACTCGTTGGTGACAAGAGAAAACGCTGACAGATTCAGGAATCTTAACCCTGACAAGTTGGTAATAAACGAAAGCGAAGCACTCACAATGTGGTGGAACGGTCTTCCTTCTTTTTGGAAAACTCTTCTTGTAGAACAAACAAACACGAATATGAACCCATCAAAAGAGGAACTTCATTCTATCATAAACGTGAGATCCTTGAAACTGACACATTACATCCATGATGCGGAACCTGTTAGCCGTCTGACAAATTTAGAATATTTAGATATTTCAGGTACTAAGATAGACGATTTGTCCCCGCTTTCAGTATTACACAATCTTAAGACATTAAATATAAACAATACCGCTATCAACGACCTGACACCATTGTCGAACAACAACAATCTAAGAGAGTTACACATCCAAGGGACTGGTGTAAAATCGCTGAAGCCTCTTCATCAATTGGAGAACCTCAGAAAGATTTATGCTGAAGGTATTAATTTGTCGTCGACAGAAGTATACGAATTGAGAAAAGAACAAAGACAAGTCACAGTATTTTATCAGTCTGATGAACTAAGACTTTGGTGGGGTAATCTAAATGACACCTGGCGTGATATTTTTGCTGCCCATACATTATGTAACACCAATCCAACCGATGAACAACTTCAGACAATTGTGAATATTGAGGAGTTAACAATAGATCCGTCATATATGGTTTATACATTAGAACCTCTGTCGCAGATGTATTTTATTAAGAAGTTAGTCGTAAACAACAATCAGATACAGGATCTGTCACCTTTATCCGACAAATATTTCTTAGAGACATTATCGGCAGGCGGCAATCCTATCGACAACATCGCTCCTCTGTCGAACCTGTCATTATTGAAAGAACTGAATATAGAGAATACTCCCGTCAGTGATTTGAATCCTGTGACAGACTTAAAAAATATTAAGATATTAAATATAGGTGGGACATACGTCCACAACCTTAAGCCCCTTGCCGGCATGATGTCTTTGGAAGATCTTTCAATAGTAAACACCAACGTCAAGAACATTCAACCGCTTTTATCATTGTCATCGATGAGACATCTGAAAGCTTATAAAACAAAGATCAAAAGAAAAAGCATAGAACTTATCAAAGAAAAACTACCGGATCTAAATGTCATATATTATTGATAAAGGATAAATTTTCATCAATAAAAAATCGGGGATTAAATAAGATCAATCCCCGATTTTTTATAGGAACATCCAAAGTTCCAAACTTCTAAAATTCTATATTCCTATCTTACGACTTTTTCCGTAATTACGCCGTTTTCTGTAGTTATTCTCAACAGATACATTCCTTCGTTATATTGTGTCATATCGACGGTCTCTCTGTCGGAAACAACTTCATTGTCGTAAACAACCTGACCCATAGCATTGAAGATTGTGATGCGTGTCATCGATTCTATTTCAATGTTCAGAACTCCGTCTGTCGGATTAGGATATATGTTGATGTCGTTAGCAGATTGTTCTTCGACATTTACAGGCTGAACTGTCACGCATTGCTCGCAAGCCATGGAGTAATCTTGATACACCACTCTGATACAATATTCTTCTTCTACATCGCTTGGGAATTCTTCGACGAATGAGTTTCCTGTGATAGGTTCTGGTGTTAAAAGTTCGTCGCCACGGAATACCATCACGCCGAGAACTTCTCCGTATCTGTTTTCCTTACTTCCTGAAGTCAATTCGACATTGTCGATATTCAAGATGTATTGGTCTGTGCAGTTGAAGTGACGGAAAGCTATATATAATTCACGTCCTGCATAACCGCCGAGATCGATAGTTTTCTTTGTCCATTTAGTCTGACGGTCGCCTTTGGCTGTTACCGTTTCTTCCCATATTGTAGCGAAGTCATCGGCAGAAGTATTGCCAGTAGTGGAGATCGCTATGCCGTAATGTTCGTTAGGATAACTTTCGTCTTGAGCGCAGACGTAGAATGTAAGTTTTGTTCCTTCCTTGATGAGATATTTCTCCGCTGTAGCGAGATAGTTGTCTGGTGTTAAGGCACCGCCGAATGAGTTGTTGAAAGATTCTGACATCGCATAATTCTGACTGTTGTCAACACCGAATCCTGGTTCCATATAGCCTGCCGAGTTTCTCCATTCAAGCATATCGCCATCGGCATCAATGGTTGTCCAGCCATCTAATGTTCCGTCTTCGAAGTCATAGAAGAAGGAGTCGTTAGCCTCAGGAATGTCCTGTCCTGGGAGAACCCAATTCAAGGCTGCTCTGCCGAAGAAATTCTCACCAGTCAATTCTGTTGCACCATCAAATGTCTCACACGACTCATACATCCATCCATATTCCATTGCTTCGCTTTCACCAGTAGTATAGTTGGCGACAACTTTAGTAGAGTGCGTTGTATTATCTAAGCCTTCCACATTGTGTTGATAATAATTCGTTGTCACATTAGCTTCGAATTCATCATCTATATAAATGTCGTATGAAATAGGAGCGTTGTCTCTATATTTAGATTCGTTTACCAAGCGGATGTCATCGATATCGATATAGAATTGGTCTGTACAGTTGTAGTGACGGAAAGCGATATAAATTTCTTGTTCCGCGTAATCGCTGAGGTCTATTTTCTTCTGATACCATGCGCCTTGAGGTTTAGCACCGTCACGGTTTGTATCTTGTAATTGCAATGAGTTTCTACCTTTACTTGTCAATGTCTCTTCAAAGATCATGGTGAAGTCTTCTGGGTTTTCATTACCCGTAGTTGAGATGGCTATACCGTAATGTTCTGCCGACCATGTTGCATCTTGAGCGCAGACATAGAACGAAAGTTGTGAACCTTCTTTGATGAGATATTTGTCTGCTGTGACGAGATAGTTGTCAGGAGTGAGAGGTCCTAATGAGTCGTTATCGAATGATTGTGAGATAACGCAATATCTACTTCCGTCGTGACCATAGCCAGGACCCATGATGTCTGTTGTTATTCTCCAGTTGAATCCGTCGCCGTCAGCATCGATGGTGTTCCAGCCTTCCATAGAACCGTCGTCGAAATTGTAGAAGAACTCGCCGCCGCCGTTACTGAAGTTTTTGTTTTCCCACATCGCCCAGCCTGTCGCTGATACAAAGAGATTTTCGACAGGAGCGAGTATTTCAACGAGAGTGTTGTTTAATGTTGTCTCGTTCCAGATTTCAACTCTATCGACATAGATTGTGTCGTAGCCTTTCAATGAAATCGTGTAGGAATAATTACCTTTACGGAAGCTGTCCCATTTGTATGAACCTGTAGCGTCGACTTTCACCTTATAGTCGTAACCCATATCAGGTTCGTCGAGATTTGTGAAGTTGATCTTTGCGCCTTCAGTGCTGAGTTCGTTGTTAGCATCTACGACCACCTCTAAAGAAGTGAACATATCTTTGTCTAAGGTGTTAGACCAAGTAATTTCAGATTCGGCTTTATCTGAATATATTGCGCTTACGCCCCATTTATATGCACCAGTTCCGAGAGCGTTCCAACCGTTATCGACAGCCGTTGTGTCGCTTACGTTTTCAGCCAAAGTCACGACCTCATCAGTATGAACATTTGTTCTATACACATTATATAAATTCATGAAGTCGCGATTTCTTAACATTGCTTTTTCGCCTTTAGCGTTCTCTAAATAACCTCTTATCATCCATGTATAAGGTATTCCGTAATCTACAGTATGATCCCATGTTGTTCCGTTGAAAGAGATCCAGTCGCTGTTAGAATCGCCGACGTGATAGCATGCTGTTGCGGGGAATGCTTCGGTAGAATAGAATGTAATCCATAGAGGCTGGGTTCCATCGATAGAGATATGTGTGTCGAGTTCTAATTCGACATATTGGTTAGAACCTGTCACAGAAAACTCTTGTTCGTGAACTAATGTTTCAGGAGCTGTTTCTCCACCGAAGTAAATCTTAGCAGTTATATCGCCAGCGTTCTTGTCGTAATAGGCGAGTTTTGTCAAAGAATAACCAGCATATTCCGCTGTCTCAGGGAAGCTGATGCCCCAGTAGATTGTTCCTGTTTGAGATCCGGCAGCGTTGGCGTATTCGCCTTCATCGTAATGAATCCAGCCGCCTTCGAATGGAGGGATAGGTTTATAAAGTGTGATGTTATCGACGAAGTAAGCGTCTTCGCCAGCCGAATCGACAGCATCTTTAGAATATTCCCATTTGTAGGTATGAACACCTTTCTTCACGGTATATTCTCTGTAACTCCAGTCGGTGATGCCTGTAGCGACGGCTTTCTGAATTCCGTCGATATAGAAATAACCGTTGTCGAAGAACTGTTCGCACGATGATCTGTGGTAGAAACTCATCTTGCCATCGAAAGGAACATCGACAGTGATTTCAATTATAGACTTGCCGTCGCCTATGCCTTCGCATGACGATTTGATAGCGTAGTTGCCTTCATACGCATCATTGGTGATGACCCATGGAGCGTTCATGTCGTTATTAAAATCTGCCTGGTTAAGATTGCCTGTTTCGAAGTCAACAATTATGGATTCTGGAACGATCTTGCTCCAGCTCCATATAAGGTCGACGTTTGAATCGACGTTAACTTCAGCCTTGACATCGGCAACAGGAGTGTTTTGTGCGTTCAAGGTTAACAAACCAAAGAAGCACATGATTGTCAGTAAAAGATTTTTTCTCATAAGTAATTAAAATTGATTGTTAATTAACAGAATAATTCAGTCTACAAAGATAAGAAAAAAAAGCACACTGAATTTACAGAAGTCTACTTTATAAATTCATAAATCACTTGCAAAGCAATTTATAGAGATTAGCTATAAAAAATTTAGAGATACATCAATGACACTTTTACATTTTGTGCCATTGACGCATCTCTTATTTATCAATTTTTAATTTCAATATTATCCTCTCGCTGCCAAAAGCAATTCTAACATCTTGATAGCTGAGTCGCTGATGACGGAGCCTGGTCCGAAGATGGCGGCTGCACCAGCATCGTACAAGAATTGATAGTCTTGTGGAGGGATAACACCACCAACAACGACCATAATATCTGGACGACCTAACTTCTCAAGTTCTTCGATGACTTGTGGCACGAGTGTCTTATGACCTGCTGCCAAACTCGAGACGCCGAGGATATGAACGTCGTTTTCTACTGCCTGACGTGCTGCCTCTGCTGGTGTCTGGAACAATGGTCCCATATCGACGTCGAAGCCTATATCGGCATAACCTGTAGCAACAACTTTAGCTCCACGGTCGTGACCGTCTTGTCCCATCTTAGCAATCATGATACGAGGACGACGTCCTTCGACTTTTGCAAATTCGTCAGCCTTAGCGACAGCTTCTGCAAATTTGGCATCACCTTTTGTTTCCATAGAATAAACTCCTGATATTGTACGAATAACTGCTTTATAACGTCCTGCTACTTTTTCGCAAGCCATTGAGATCTCGCCTAATGTAGCGCGGCATTTTGCTGCCTCGACTGCCAACTCTAACAAGTTGCCTTCACCTGTCTCAGCTGCCTTGGTGATAGCTGCCAAACAACGATCGACGTCGGCTTGGTTACGTTTAGCGCGTAAGTCGTTGAGACGTTTGATTTGTGATTCGCGAACTGCTGTGTTGTCGACTTCGAGTGTCTCGATAGCGTCTTCATGGTCGAGACGGAATTTGTTGATACCAACAATGATTTCGCTGCCAGCGTCGATACGTGCTTGCTTGCGAGCTGCTGCTTCTTCGATACGCATCTTTGGAAGTCCTGTCTCGATAGCTTTTGCCATACCGCCCATAGCCTCAATTTCCATGATGTGTTCCCATGCTCTGTCGGCGATTTCTTTTGTCAATGATTCAATGTAGTATGAACCTGCCCATGGGTCAACGACTTTGCAAACGTTGGTTTCTTCTTGGATATAGATTTGTGTGTTACGTGCGATACGTGCTGAGAAGTCGGTAGGAAGAGCGATAGCTTCGTCCAATGCGTTGGTGTGCAACGATTGTGTGTGACCGAGTGCTGCGCCCATAGCTTCGATGCAAGTACGTGCTACGTTGTTGAATGGATCTTGTTCTGTCAATGACCAACCTGATGTCTGGGTGTGAGTACGTAATGCCAAAGATTTTTCGCTCTTAGGATTGAAAGTCTTGACGATCTTAGCCCATAACATACGAGCTGCTCTCATCTTAGCTATTTCCATGAAGTGGTTCATGCCAGAGCACCAGAAGAATGAAAGACGTGGTGCGAAAGCGTCGATGTCTAAGCCTGATTTAACACCTGTGCGTAAGTAATCCCATCCGTCGGCGAGAGTGTAAGCCAACTCGATGTCGCAGGTAGCACCGGCTTCTTGCATGTGATAACCGGAGATAGAGATTGAGTTGAACTTAGGCATCTTCTTAGATGTGAACTCGAAGATGTCGGCGATGATACGCATCGAGAACTCAGGTGGATAAATATATGTGTTACGAACCATGAACTCTTTCAAGATGTCGTTTTGGATTGTACCTTGAAGTTCTTCGTAGGTAGCGCCTTGTTCCAAAGCAGCGACGATGTAGAATGCTAAGATTGGCAACACTGCGCCGTTCATTGTCATAGACACTGACATCTTGTTGAGAGGAATCTGGTCGAATAAGACCTTCATGTCTTCTACTGAACAGATACTTACACCAGCTTTACCAACGTCGCCCATAACGCGTTCGTGGTCGGCATCATAGCCGCGGTGTGTAGCAAGGTCGAAAGCTACTGACAGACCTTTTTGTCCGGCAGCGATGTTACGACGATAGAAAGCATTTGATTCTTCAGCTGTTGAGAAACCTGCATATTGACGGATTGTCCAAGGACGCATCACATACA